>JBGALP010000148.1:0-12569 GCA_044223805.1 Agriterribacter sp. | reverse complement strand
CAAAATAATTCCCCAACTTTCCCCAAAAGCAACCTATTTGAGATTTGAAATTTGAAATTTTAGATGGAGCGTAAAACTGTCCTGTTTAGTAATTCAGAGTCCTCGCTTACTTACACAACCTGGTTTTAAAGTCTTAGATCTTTCTGCCGGGGAGGATTTCAAATCTCAAATCTCAAATCCCGAATCTTATATCTTTGCCCTATGCGTAAACTAAGTATGGATGAACTGAACCGCAAGTCGGTATCAGCATTTAAATCTGCTGATAAAGCACCTATTGCTGTAGTGCTGGATAATGTACGCAGCATGCATAATGTAGGAAGCGTATTCAGAACGGCGGATGCTTTTTTAATTGAAGGCATGGCGCTTTGCGGATATACGCCACAGCCACCACATCGTGATATTCAAAAGACTGCGCTCGGTGCTACAGAAACAGTAGCATGGAAATATTACGCATCAACTATGGAAGCGGTTCAATTTTATAAAGAACAAGGATATAACATTTGGGCAATTGAACAGGTAGACAATAGTATTAGTCTTGATAGCATTACCACTGAAATTCTATTCAATACTTCTGATACAAAAAAAATAGCTGTTGTTTTTGGTAATGAGGTGAGTGGTGTTGATGATGTAATACTACCCCTTTGCAATGGATCAATAGAAATACCACAATCAGGCATGAAACATTCACTGAATATATCTGTAGCCGCCGGAATAGTACTGTGGGAACTGGCGAAAAAAGTAAGAAGTTATCTGCCATGAGTAATCAGTTTTGGTTAGCAAAAAAAGACAGTCAGAAAAATTTTGCTAAAAAATTTTGTTATAACTAATGGAATTAGTAGTTTGCGGCTAAATTAGTTAGTATGTCGCAATCATTCGCTGGTCAAAACCTCAAATATCTGCGTAAACTTCGCGGATGGACACAGGAAGAATTCGCCAACAAATTAGGCATTAAACGTTCGCTGGTGGGCGCTTATGAAGAAGAAAGAGCTGATCCACGCATTGATGTGCTGGAAAAGTTGGGGGATATGTTTAAGCTGACATTAGATGATCTGCTGCGAAGAGATCTTGCCGAAGCGAAAGGAAATTATATGGCTAAACGCCGGCAGCAGAAAATGATGTCGGAGAACAATTTAATTCATTTTGTACCCGTAAAGGCAGCGGCAGGTTATTTGGCCGGCTATGCAGATACAGAATTTATTGATGAATTAAACACCTTTACATTACCTATGTTAGCCGGTGGCAATTACAGGGCATTTGAAATAGTGGGAGATAGTATGTTACCTACACCAAGTGGTTCTATTATTGTGGGTGAAAAAGTAGATGATATCGAGGAAGCCAAAACCAGCCAGGCTTTTATAGTAATATCCCGCAACGAAGGCATAGTATACAAACGCCTGGAGAAAAATAATCGTACTAAAGATAAGGTGACATTGGTAAGTGATAATCCTGCTTATCAACCTTACCAGATCAATACAGAAGATATACTGGAACTGTGGAAAGCACAAATGGTGGTAAGTAAGGTTACCAGTCAGCAGCGCTGGGATGTAAATCAACTGGCATCATTGGTAAACAACCTGCAGGAGCAGGTTAGCGTACTAAAAAAGAAATACAATTAATTATTCATTAGGGACGGGTTGGTAAAAAAGTAACCCCACGGGCTTTAAAACCTGTGGGGTCTTTTATTTCGAAGAGTTTAAGGTTTATTGTTTCCAGTTTGAAGTTTGAACGAAACCACAAACCATAAACTTCAAACTAAAAACTATTTCACTACCGTCATCACTCCATTCATTATACGCCAGTGACCAGGATAAGAACAGATATACGGATATTCTCCGGGTATATCCGGCACACGGAATTTCAAACTATATTTTGAATCAGGATTTACCAATGGCGTAGAGAATAATACATCAGGCACAGATGGAATATATTGTACACCTGCACCTTCAGGGGTTTGGGCTAATTTATCCGCAGCCTCTCCTACTCTTTGCATACTGCCCGGTGCAAGCAACAGAAAATTATGCTGCATGAAATCAACATTGGTTAATACAATCTCAACTATAGATCCCGCTTTTACCGTTAAACTGCGCTGATCAAATTTCATTTCGTGCTGAATCGTTTTTAAAATAATTACCTGGTCTGCCTTACCTAATGCTGGTTTTTCTGTTTCCACCAATAATGTTTCCAAACGTGCATTGGTTATCTTTCCAATATTGCGGGTACTGTCAGGATAGTTACCGGCTTTCTTAATGCCGCTGTTCCAGTAATCATCTGCCATTCTTAATCCAGCTTCACGTAATGGAATAGTGAATAGCCCGCTTGCCTTTCCACTCGCTGCTTCGTTGCCATCAACAAACAATTTCATTTCACCACCTTTTTTGAAAGTAGCTGTTACAGTAAATTTATTAGTAACCGTGTCCTTTGATTGTATAACAGTTGTATGTCCATTCTGATTAACCTGGAAATTTATTTTATTGCTTTCATCCTTATATATTGCGTAACCATTCTTTATATCTCCCTGCGCCAGTATTACACCGGTTGGTTGTTCTTTACCTAATTCAACAGCGGCAGTAATATACATTTCTCTGCCGGTAAGATCAGGTAACTGAGCAGGACGAACATATCCCGATGACGGTAGCGGTAATACATTTAATACAGACCGCATCATAATGCGATGCACCAGACTCACTTTGCCCAATTCCACATTTTCGTTTATACCGCTTGCTTTAAATGCTTTTTCAAATCCCGCATGCTGCACTGTGGCACCGATATACAAAGCTTTTTGAATCCACTTATCTTCTGCACTTCCGCCCTCTTTGGTTGCCATCTTAAATAAAATCTGGCCCAGTTCATCAGATGAAGGGAGATCGGATACTTTGAGTACAGCAGCTAATACAACCCGAAGGTCTTTATCTTCAAATACACCAGATGTTATTAATGCTTTAGCCACTTCAGCATTTGCAGGCAATACCTGTATCGCCGCCCTGCGCACACCTGCAGATGGATGTTGTAGTGCAGCAATAGCCACATCCAGCGCTTTTTTATTGGTTCCATCTAAAGCTTTTAATCCATGTATCGTCCATAATGCATGTACAGCGGCAGGGCTCAATCCTATGGCATCTGTTTTTTTATCTTCAACAATGCTGTACAATTTATCCAGCACTTTTTTGTCACCGGCTTCTACCAACAAGCGTTGTGCGGTAGTACGCCAGAACATATTATCATTGTGAAGGGCTTCAATCAATCCATCTGTATCATCTTTTTTAAGCGACAATATCTTTCCAGGAGTGGATTGCTTAAAGTGAATTTTATAGATGCGTCCCTTAGCCGAATCTCTCAATGCGTTTATATGCGCATTGCCTTTACCATTTTCAAATCCTTCGGGTGTAGGGTTATGCTGGATGATAAAATTATACCAGTCAACCAGCCATACATCACCGTCAGGACCTACTTCCGCCTGCACCGGGCCAAACCATTCATCTGCGCTGGCGGTAAAGTTCCAGCCATCTTCGCCTTCTTTAAAAGAAGATCCATCGGGTTCAATGATATTTTTATGTACTACCCTGCCTGTTGGTTCGCAAACAAAAGCAACCCTGTTCCAGTATTCTTTAGGATAATTTCTTGCTGTATATAAATTATGCCCTGCAGCTGCCGTAAAACCGCCATGCACATCTACCTGCCTCAGGTTTTTAGTAACTACATGCATAGCGTAATGACTTTCTGTTTTAGCAATACCCGACTCACCACTCTGCGATGCCATATCGAAATAACGCTTAGGGATAGTGTACGAAGCACTATGTGTATTATTAGCGGTTGAAATAAAGGCATCATAATCTTCAGAAAAACCCAATCCCCAGGTATTGTTAGACGTTGACCCTAAAAATTCCAGTTGCTTTCCATCGCCTGTAAAATGGTATAAACCCTGGCTGAAGCGCATGGTATCTTTGCTATCGCCAACCACACCTTTAAAACCAGAGTAGCCAACAGTGCCCCAAATAGTATTATCAGGACCATACCGCAAATTAGATGGACCGGCATGCGTATCAAACGTTCCCCAGCCTGAAATAATTTTTTCTCTCACATCCGCTTTATCATCTCCATTGGTATCTTTCAAAAAAATAAAATCAGGCGCCTGCGATACTACTATACCACCATTAATAAATGCAAACCCAGTAGGAATATTCAGTTTATCAGCAAACACAGTAAATTTATCTGCCTTGCCATCGCCATCTGTATCTTCCAATATCTTTATCATGTCGCGCCCTTCCGCTTTGTTTTCACGAACCATGTTAGGATAATCCACTGTTTCGGCTACCCATAACCGTCCCCTTTCATCCCAATCAATGTGAATCGGCTTATGAATATCCGGTTCTGCTGCGAATAGCTTCATTTCAAAACCAACCGGAACCTGTGTCATTTCTATGGATTGCTCAGGGGTAAGCGGCGCCTGGAACATAGGTGGCGGATCACGCTTCTCGTAGTTCGGTATTTTTGCTGCTGTATATTTTGCTTCCGGTTTAGGAAAAGCATCTACCAGGGCTTTTACGCGATTGCCCACAGCCCACATAATACCATTGTGTATAAGTTTTAAAAATCCAGGATTATTCCAGGTGTGTTCATCATGCCCGTATGCCGTATAAAAAACTCTGCCATCTCCAAAATTGCGCACCCAGGTATACGGTTCGTGATGTGTGCCTTCTACCCTTTCGGTAAGCACTTCAATATTCTGGCTGATTTTATCATGCACATACGTTTCATCAAGTGTGGTAAATGCCGGAACATCTTTCATAACCGGATGTTCAGGTTTTAGAATCACTGCTTTAAATGAATCGTATGTATGCGATTTAAACTGTCCACCGATCATCTCTACCACTTCCGGTGAATTACGAAAGCAATAAGATGCACAATGAATAGGAATAAATCCTTTACCGGATTTTACATAATCCAGCAATGCTGCTTCCTGTGGTTTGGTAATACTATCGTGATTAGCGTATACTATCAATCCGTCGTACAACTTAAAATCTTCTTTAAGCATATCATCAGGATCGGTTGTATATGTAATGTTGATACCACCCTTAAAATACTCCTGCGATAACAGGTCAGCCAACTTTTCAGAATCGTGATGCTTGCTTTTATGTCCAAGAAATAAAAGTTCGAGCCGGCGTGGCTTATCATCTTTTTCTTGTTGCTTGCAGGAATACAATACAACCGCTGTTAAAAAAAAGCAGCAAAAAGACAAGAGTAGATTCCGTTTCATTTGGATGGTTTCAGGTTTATCGTTTGTTGTTTATGGTTTGCAGTATGCGAAGCGTCAGACCCAGTTGTGAATTAGTCTGACCTGCGGTGCCGACCAATTCACAACCTCACTACTTCAACGTAAACGCTGGCAGTTTAATAAGCTCGCCTCCTTTTAGTGCCGATTCATGCGCCAGTATACCCACACAAGTAATATTTGCTGATTGCCTTGCATTGGGAAATGGTTCTCTTTTTTCAACCAGTGCACTGATGAATTCATGAACCAGGTGTGGATGCGATCCACCATGACCTGCACCTTGGGTAAAAGACAAATGTTGGTGCTCATCCGTATCGTAAACTCCACCGGTGGTAAAAGCTTGTATTTCCTTTGGTAAGAGATGCGCATAATCCGGTGATTCTACCTCTTCAGGAATTTCAGGCTCCGGTTTTTTAGCCGTATGCAGCACCAATGGTTTGCCTTCAATCAACGGCCATTCTAACGATTTTTTTGAACCATATACTTCAAAGCTTTCGCGGTATTGTCTTGCGGTATCGAACAAAGAGCGATATACTAACGCGCTCAAATCCGAGTTTTTGAATTTGATATGTGTGCTTTCCACTGCATAAGGCGAGTTGTAGTGACCAATCAATTCTTCACGTATAGTTCCTGATCCAAAACAGGAAACATATTCCGCTTCATCTCTTGTTAAACCCAATACAGGTCCTACGCAATGTGTCGCATAATGCATAGGTGGTAAACCGGGCCAATAATTAGGCCATCCATCCATATCCTGTTGGTGACTGGCTTTTAAGAATTGTAATTTCCCTAACTCCCCTTTATCGTATAATTCTTTCATGAATAAAAACTCACGGGCATATACCACTGTTTCCATCATCATATACGTGAGTCCGGTTTCCTTTACCAACTCAACAATCTGCCTGCATTCTTCCACACTGGTAGCCATGGGCACTGTACATGCCACATGTTTGCCTGCCTTCAATGCTTTTATGGATTGTGCCGCATGATCAGGAATAGGCGTATTGATATGTACTGCATCTACGTTGGGATCTTGTAGTAATTCATCATAATCAGTATATCTTTTTTCAATACCAAACGTATCGCCTGTCTTGTTAAGACTTTCTTTATTGCGCTGGCATATAGCATACATATTGGCATTGGGATGGCGCAGGTAAATGGGTATGAACTCCGCTCCAAAACCAAGCCCCACTATAGCTATATTAATTTTTTTTGCAGACATAAACAGTACTATTATTTGTATTTGTTGTGAAATGTAAAAGTATCTTCAGTGAAGAAGAGAGGTATAACATGGCAAAGCGTTAATACAGTAAATAAAAAACTAAGATAAAGAGAATAGACAAGTATAATCTATCTGATTATATCCAAAACCTCCTTTATTTTATCCTGAATATTACAGAAAACCCGATTTAAGGGAAACTATAGCGTTGAAAATTCTCTGCGATAGTTTTTTGGCGTTGCTTTCATAAACAATTTAAACTGCCTGTTGAAATTAGACAGCGTATTGAATCCACATGCATTGCCTACCTGGTCAACTGTTTTTCGTTCGTCTTCTACCAACAATTTACAAGCCTGCCGTATGCGTAGCTCTGTTATAAAATCAGAAAATGATCTGCCTGTTTTGTTTTTAAAATAACGGCTGAAGGAAGTTGGCGTCATATTAAGTAAGCCAGCTATATCATGCAGGCTTATTACCGTGTTGAAATGTTGTGCCGCATAGTTGTATACTATGTTGATCCGTTTTGTTTCGGCTTCTTTCAACCTATACTGGTAATCTGCATTATGCAACAATCTGCACTCCTTTGAACTGCTTAATACTTTGAGCAATTGAAACAATTGAATAACACTGTCTGTTCCGGTGGAATTGATGATGGTTTTCATGATACCGGCAATATCGTTTACCGCGTGCCCGTAATATTCAATGGCTCTTTTTGCTTTTGTAAACAATATATTGATCTGCCGCATTTCGTCTTTATCAAGCAACTCAGATACAAAATCTCCTTTAAAATAAACCACTAAACCTTGCACTTTGAGTTTACATTTTTTATCAAAGTATATACTATCACTGCGCCATAAATGCGGAACGCCGGGCGCAAGAAAAGTAACATCTCCTTCAGTAAAGGATTTAACTGTATTGCCAATAAACCTTGTGCCTGCACCTTTTGTTACTATAAACAATTGATACTCCCCATGCGCGTGCCAGGTAGGATCGAAATGTTTTTCGGTTAATTCTTTCGCTACAAATATTCTTGAAGATGGGATAGATGATTTTGTAGAGCGGATTTCATTTTACTGTTTAGCGCATAAAGATAAGCATTAGGCTTATGGCTATCAGCTATGAGCTTTCAGCTTTCAGCCACGAGCTATGACACACTGATTACTGACGGCTGATTGCTGACAGCTCATCTCTATTTCTATCGGGTGGATCAACACCCAATAAATGTTTTACAAAATCTCTTTTTCTTTATTCGCCCGTAAGCACCGCCATCGCTGTGCCCCATTCCAGGGATAGCAAGAAAATCAAAATTTTTTGCTTTTATTAAAGCATCGGCTACACGATAGGTTGATTCAGGAGGTACATTGGTATCTGCTTCGCCAACGATCAACAATAAATCACCTTTTAGTTTGTAAGCATTGGTAACGTTTGACTGCTCTTCATAATGTTTACCGATTGACATCCCATCCATTGTTCGTTCCACCATTGTTTATCTACGCGATTATCATGACAATGCGTTGTACAGCCGCTTTGTAAAAATCAGATTGAAATAATAAACCACCTAATGCATTTTGCCCGGCAGAAGTACCATATAAACCAACACGGGTTGTATCAACAAAAGAATATTTTTGTGCAAGCGCTTTTATCCATAAGATCCGGTCAGCAAAACTCTGCGTCTGCCAGGTTATGCCAGCATACGTCATGAAAAGCCTTGGAACGGTTGCTGGTTCCCATCCCATCTATCTGTACTACGATAAAACCAAGTTCGGCTATACTTTGCATTTCTCCGCCGGTGATAAAGTTTTGGAACAAAAAGCATCCTGCGGACCCATATATATTTTCTATAACAGGGTAACGCTTTGTAGAATCAAAATGTGTTGGCTTAAAAACAATACCCCATATATCGGTAACACCATCCCTACCCTTTGCATGAAATGGCTCTGCCAGCCTGAAGCCAGCCTCCAAATAATTGGAAATATCCGCCGTTTCAATATCCGCTATTTTTTTTGTATCGGCTGTACGATACAATGCGGTAACCGGAGGTATATTGATTTGCGAGTACGTATCGATATAATATTTTCTGTCGGGTGAAAAAGTTATGTTATGATTACCAGGTTGCGGCGTGAGGTTGACAAGATTTGTACCGTCAAAATTTATTTTATAAAAATGGATATGATAAGGATCTTCTTTTTCATGCATGCCGCTTGCCCTGAACCATATTTCCCTTTTTTTCACATCAATACTATCAACATCTCTCACTACCCAATTGCCTTTTGTTACCAGTTGCATATTTCCTGTAAGTGAATTTACAAGGTAAATATGCCGCCATCCGCCTTTTTCGGTTACCCACAGTATTTCATTGGTTTCGGGCAGATATTCCGTAAGAATTTTATTTTCATAAATAAAGGTTTTTGTTTGCTCATCCACAATAGTTCTGGCTTGCGCAGTTTTTGCATCCACTTCAATAATTCTGAACCGTTGATGACCCCGATCTACTTTTTCATATAAAAAACGATCACTGTTATTATTAGCCCAATGCAAATAAGGCGCAGGGAAAAAGTCTATAATTTCCGTATTAACTTTTACGGCTTTTTTATCAACAAGCCTAAACAAAAACATTTCATAAGTAGTGAATGGATCTCCGGGTTGTTTATATTCCTGCGAACGCAATTGCCCCCTGGTAGTATTGGCAGCAGATGTTAATACATAGTAAACAGATGAATCTTTATATGGAGTTACCCTGTACCCTACTACATATTTACTATCGGGCGACCACGCCAGTGAGCCGTAGGGTTTTTCTTCTGAGCCATCATTGGTATATTGAACAATTACGTTGCTATCCTTCATTGACCTCAAAAACACATTACCATCTTTAATATAGGCAGCCCATAATTTATCTGGTGAAATGCTGTCAGTATCAAATCCCCACCATCTGCTGCGTTTAAAATCTTCACGGCGGTTCCAGCGAGGCGGTCTTTGTTCTGATGGTATAACAGCGCCTGTTGATTGACAATTATATGTGCGCAGGTCGCAATTCCACATCTTATCATCGGCTTCAAAATGTAATTGTTTATTATCATTATCCAATATAATATTTGATAGTAAGAGCTTATCTGCTTTAAATGTTTTTTGAGTAACCTTACTCAATGCTGTTGCGAGCTTCTCATGATTGAATAGAGGTTTCTTTTTCCCTGAAGCCGCATCCACCAGTATATACGCTCTTACACTATCTTTAAAAGCCTTTCTGTACCAAAATTCTTTTCCGCCTTTAAGCCAGTTTGCCTGGATTGAAGTGTTAAAAATCTTGCCTCTATTAATTGTACTATCTGACTGCAAGGCAAATCTATATCTGTCAAGCATTTCATCACGTGAAGGAATATACGCAGTTAATGGTTGTTGGGCCAATGCACAAACACTAACACATAATGCCCAAAGCAAAATAAAATAGAATTTCATATTTACCTTTTTAAAAAACATTCCGGCTTGTATTCGGTTAATAATTTTTCGTTTTCAAACTTATACAAGCGTCAGCATTTTCAAATAGATATAATTATCCGTTATTGCACGCATATTAACCCTGCAGATCTGTAAGAAGCTTGAAAAAGGCGGGATCAAATACATTTTATATTATCTGTAAATAAACAACTACAACCATTACCTCTGTATTAAAACAGATTTTTGTTAACAAAACAGTGAAACAGTAACGATGTTATAAAATCAATGTGAATGCATTAAAAAATCTTTAAAATAGTTTTAGAAAAAGTTAAAATCCGCTAAGTTTTGTAAAAAAACTGTTATAACTTCATTTTGAACTTATCGTGATTGCTTCTTTGTGAACTATTCTTTTGTCAACTGATTTTGAGAAATACAATCAATACGCTTAACCGATAATTATATACTGCATATGCCTATAAATACTGATTGAGTGCTTGATATAACCTGATTTTTTTAGCCTGGATATTATAAAAGATTGTACTGCCGCAAAGATTATTTGGGGAGATAAAACCTTTGATTTTCACCACCGCCTGAAAAATGCCATACTGTTCATTTGAATTGTATTTGTTCCGCGTTTAACTAACTAAAACAAGACATGACATGAGAAAATTGTACTTATTTCTCTGTGCTATTTTATTAGCACTGACGTCCTATGCCCAGGATACAAAAGTATCAGGCACCGTAACAGATGAAAAAAATGAGCCGGTAAACGGCGCCTCCGTTAAAATTAAAGGAACAACCAGGGGAACCTACACCAATGAAAAAGGTTTCTTTGCGATGACTGTTCCTGCTAATGCCACTTTAGAAATTACCTCTGTAGGCTTTACAAAACAAGACATTAAAGTTAAAGGACTAAGCACTATCAACGTTTCGTTGGCGGTATCTACATCATCAATGGAAGATGTAGTAGTAATCGGCTATCAAAAAGTAACCCGTAAAAAAACTACTGCTGCTATCTCCAGTATGTCGGGTAAAGAAATAGAAAACCTTCCGGCAGCGAGTTTTGATCAGTTAATGCAGGGACGTTTGGCTGGCGTTAATGTACAGAATTTCAGTGGCGATCCCGGTGCGTCACCATCTGTAAGTGTACGTGGTAACACACGTGTGAGCAGAAACTGGGATGAAAATAATGTTGTAAATAGCCCACTATATGTTGTAGATGGAGTACCTCAAAGCAACGAAAAATATGTAACTCCCGGCGCTGGTACCGGCATGAACTATCTTGGAGGAGTAAACCCTAACGACATAGAATCAATAGATGTATTAAAAGATGCTTCAGCTGCGGCAATATATGGCTCACGTGCGGAAAATGGTGTTATTCTCATCACAACAAAAAAAGGTAAAAGTGGTGAACCTAAGGTACTGATTTCAGGGTATGCAGGTATTACCGAACGACCCAAGTTACGCGACGTTACACTCGGAACTACTGAACGGAGACAAAAAATGTCAGTACTACAAGCACAACTTACTGCCGAACAGCAACGACAGCTTCCTTATCTGTTAACAGATAGCCTCAATCCTGCATTCAATGGAAATACAGATTGGCAGGGACTTTTTTATCAGCCTGGTATTATTAAAAGCGGGGATTTAAGCTTGAGTGGTGGCGCCAGCAACGGAACCAATTATCGGTTTAGCGCTGGTTACTACGATGAAAAAGGTATTTTAAAAGCAACAGGAACCAAACGCTATTCTGTACGACTCAATTTAGCTTCAAAAGCATTAAAAGGAAAATTAGATATTAACCCGGTAATTTATTTTACCAGATCTGACAGGGACCGCGGCGGCAGCGGTGCCGATCCGCGTTATGAAGGTACTGATTATAATCCTTTTAGTCTCAGTGCTGGTACTATGCCAAGTTCACTCTTTAACCTAAGCGAAAGTAAAAAAAGGGCGATACTTGGCAACTATAATGCAGACCTTGACAAAAATGTTGAAAACGTATTCAACTTCAACCTGAACCTTGGTTACAGTTTTAGCAAAAGTTTCAAGTTTAACTCGTTAAGCTCTTACCAGCTTACCATGTCGAGAAGAGATTTTAACCGCACCAATGAATTAGAAAACGGATTTGGAAATTATGCTTACACATTTACAGATTACGAAGCCAACATGCTCACATCAAATTACCTGAGCTACAATAATATGTTTGGCAAACATACTTTAGGTGTTGTAGCAGGACAGGATATTCAGTTTAATCAATACGAAAATACTATAGCAGCCGGATCAAACGGCGCATCAGATCAAATTCAAACCGTGCGGGGTTTTACTCAAAGTAAAATCGGTGCATCCTCCGATTATCAGGCTTATGGTTTATTATCATATTATGCACGACTTGCTTATGATTTTGACAGCAGGTATTTGTTTTCTTTTGCAGGTCGCTATGATGGATCTTCCCGTTTTGGTACAAATAACAAATGGGGCTTCTTTCCTTCCGCATCAGCGGCATGGTTATTAAGCGAAGAGAAATTCTTTAAAAGCTCTCTTTTTTCTTTGTTGAAAATCAGAGGCAGCATTGGTACATCGGGAAGCCTGCCGGAAAATAACTATCTCCAGTACAACCTTTACTCGGTTAATAATGGCGGCTACAACGGC
>JBGALP010000147.1:0-11708 GCA_044223805.1 Agriterribacter sp. | reverse complement strand
CATGCACAATTAAACCGTTCTCCTTAAGGTAAACCATTTATTGAGATTTGATTAAATAATCAACTTCTCTATAAAGTGTAAGATGATACGTTTATCTTTGCGTGCTTTCAAACCTGAAAGAAATCAGCATCCTATCCTAATATTGTTTTAATAATTATCCATTCGGATAATTGCGTAAACATAATATTCATTTCATGAAAAAAATTTTAGTAACAGGAGTTGGAGGACCAACACCCCGTTCTTTTGTAAGAGCCATAAAATGGTTTGGCGGTGAATATAAAAATCAATTTGACTTTATAGGAACAGACACTAACCCGCTTGCTTACGGATTGTACGATAAAGAACTGTTCAGTAAATCTTTTGTGGTACCCCGGGCCGACAGCAGCAATTACTGGAATACTATTAACAGAATAATTGAAGACAATAATATTGATGCCGCTGTTATTTTACCAGAAGTAGAAGTATTGGAATGGTCAAAAAATCAGCATAAGCTCAATAAAAAAATCAAACTCAATCTGCCGGATTATGCGTTGGCAAAAGAGTTGGTGAACAAGCATCATCTGCATGCTGTGTTGAATCATACTGGTTATATCCCCAAATTTTACAAGCTTGATCCTAAAGACTATTCCTATGCTGAAATTAAAAAAGCGGTGGGCGAAATCTTTTGGGTAAGAAGTACAGAAGGTTCCAGTGGATTAGGCTCTTTAAAAATCAACAACGAGCAGGTACTGGCACAATGGGTTTCCATGAATGGCGGTGTATCTGAATTTATAGCAACAGAATATTTACCTGGGCGTAATATGGCCTGCAAGCTTTTATATTTCAATAACAAATTGCTGGCTTCCGCGTGTGGCGAAAGAGTAAATTATATCATGGCAAAAGTTGCGCCATCTGGCATTACAGGCAATACGTCTTTTGGCAGATTATTGAATGAACCAGGACTTGTAAAAATTTCAGTAGATACCATGAATCTCATCAGTAGTAAACTCAATACTGCGTTAAATGGCATTTTTACTGTTGATTTTAAAGAAGACGAAAAAGGGAATGCTAAAATTACGGAGATCAATGTGCGCCATGTAGCTTTTACTTCTTCGTTAGCAGCAGGGGGCGCTAACATTCCTTTACAAACACTTAAAGCCATGTTGCTGGAAGACCCTGCCACTATGGAAACCATACATTATACTTTCCCTGAAAACTTAATTTTCTTACGCGATGTGGATTCTTATCCTATTGTAATGAAAGAAGAAGATTTATTTGCTAAAATTTCCTGATTGAAAAAGAATATTTGTTATGCCCGCTAAAATATGGCTCTCATCACCGCATATGGGTGGAGCAGAAAGAAAATTTGTAACTGAAGCTTTTGATACTAACTGGGTAGCGCCACTTGGCCCCAATGTAAACGGGTTGGAAAAAGATCTTGCGGCATTTTTATCTTCCAAAGAAGATATTCATGTGGCAGCCTTGAGTTCAGGCACGGCCGCTTTGCATCTTGGCTTGATATTATTAGGCGTAAAAGCTGGTGACGAAGTAATATGTCAAAGCATGACATTTTCTGCTTCAGCAAACCCCATTGCTTACCAGGGTGCAATACCTGTATTTGTAGATAGCGAAAAAGACACCTGGAATATGTCGCCTGAGTTTTTGGAGGTGGCTATTAAAGACAGAATAGCTAAAGGCAAAAAACCTAAAGCTATTATTCCGGTTCATTTGTATGGTATGCCCGCCAAAATGGATGAAATTATGGCGATTGCAAACCGTTACGAAATACCTGTATTGGAAGATGCAGCCGAAGCTTTAGGTAGTCATATTAACGGCAAAAAATGTGGTACATATGGGGTAATGTCAGCCTTATCATTCAACGGAAATAAAATCATCACTACTTCGGGCGGTGGCGCTTTGGTTGCACATGATGCTGCCCTGGCAGAACAAGCCCGCTTTCTTTCTACCCAGGCAAGAGATGCGGCGCCACATTACCAACACTCTCATATAGGGTATAATTATCGCATGAGCAACATATGCGCAGGCATTGGCAGAGGGCAGATGGAAGTATTGAATGAACGCGTACAACAACGCAGGGCTAATTTTGAGTGGTATAAGAAAGTATTGGCCGAAATAGATACTGTCAAATTTTTAGAAACGCCGGAAAATTTTTACTCCAACCACTGGCTTACGACAGTATTAATTAAACATTCTTCCAAAACAAGAGAAGATCTGAGACTGGCATTGGAGGCTGATAATATTGAGGCAAGGCCATTGTGGAAACCAATGCATCTTCAGCCGATATTTAAAGATGCTCCTTTTTACGGAGATGGAACGGCTGAAGCCTTATTCAGTGATGGATTATGTATTCCTTCAGGATCAAACTTAACACAAGAAGAACGGGATAGAATATTAAAAGTGATTAAAACTGTTTTCAATTAGTAGTTCAAAAAGCAGTAAGAAGACAATACTTGCTGACCTGTACCTGATCAGTTATAGCTGGTGGGGCTGATAGTCGTCTCACGTTTGTTTGTCGTCTCACTACTAAGGAAGTTCCTTAATCTTTATATTTCTCCAACTCACTTTTATGCCGCCACCATCGTGTATCTGTAAGGCAATGAAACCGTTTCCTTGTCCTATCTTTTCATCTTTTAAAGTAATCATCTCATGACCGTTAAGCCAGGTGGTTACTTCATCGCCCACTACTTTAATGCGATAAACATTCCATTCACCAAACTTGAGGTATTTGTCTTTTTCCGCTTCAGGTTTTATTAACCATCCACGTCCGTACGATTCATATATGCCGCCGGTATTATTTCCCGGAGGAGCCACTTCTGCCTGCCAGCCACTGATCTTTACACCTTCAATAGAAGATCGAAAAAACACACCACTATTACCATTGGCAGACTGTTTAAACTCTAAGCTGAGATCAAAATTCTTATAATTTTTTTGCGTAGAAAGATACCCATATGCTTTGTCTGGACCACTTTCGCAAACCAGTAATTTATCTTCCACATACCATTTTTCGGTTCCATTAATTGTCCAGCCTGTAAGGTCTTTACCATTAAAAATAGAAACCGCCTTCTGCGCAAAACCAGCATTCAGTAAACAAACAGCCAATACAAACAGGATTGTTTTTTTCATTACTATTATTTTATAAAAAAAGTCTGACGATACATCATAGCCTAACATTCGTGACTCAATTTCGAATTTCAAATCTTTATACAAGCATCGTTACCGGGTTTTCCAAATACTTTTTAAATGTTCCTAACATTCGTAACTCAATTTCGAATTTCAAATCTTTATACCAACATCGTTACCGGGTTTTCCAAATACTTTTTAAAGGTTTGCAGGAAGGCTGCACCCACAGCGCCATCTACACTTCTGTGATCACAACTTAAAGTTATAGTCATTACATTAGTAACAGCAAACCCTTCTCCTTTTTTTACTACCACTTCCTTTATACGACCAACCGCCATAATAGCGCTATCAGGAGGATTGATAATAGCAGTAAACTGGTCTATATCCATCATACCCAGGTTGGATATAGTAAATGTATTACCTGTGAATTCGTTTGGCTGTAATTTTTTATTGCGCGCTTTTCCACTCAGGTCCTTGCTTTCAGCGGCAATCTGGCTTAACGATTTTTGATCAGCGAAACGTACCACAGGAACAATCAATCCATCTTCAATAGATACAGCAATACCAACATGAATATGATGCCATTGACGGATAGCATCGTTCATCCAACTGCTGTTTACAGCCGGGTGTTTACGGAGCGCCATAGCCGCAGCTTTAACCACCATATCATTAAAGCTGATCTTAACAGGACTTATTTCATTCATCTGTGCGCGTGATGCCATTGCCGCATCCATGTTTATTTCCATGGTTAAATAGAAATGCGGCGCACTGAATTTACTTTCACCCAAACGTTTGGCAATTACTTTGCGCATCTGGCTCAAACTTACATCGGTATATCCTTCTGTACCCGGAGCAGCAGTAAAGGCTGGCACCGTAGCCGCTGCTGCAGGAGCTGCGGTTGATTTTGTGGCAGCAGGAGCTGGAGTAAACCCGTCTATATCTTTTTTAATGATCCTTCCACCATCACCTGAACCTTGTATTAATTTAAGATCAACGCCTTTATCCTGTGCTATTTTTTTAGCAAGCGGCGATGCTTTTATTCTTCCATTTTCTGAAGCACCATGCGCTTCATCCGCCTTAACATCTGCAGTGGCAGTGGCGGCAGGCGCTTCCGTTTTAGCAGCGCCGGATGATGCAGGGGCAGCACCTGAATTTTTTAATGATGCTACCAATGCGTTTACATCAGTACCTTCTTTTCCTATAATAGCAATTACGTCATTTACTTTAGCGGCTTCACCATCCGGAACGCCCACGTATAATAAGGTGCCTTCTGTATAACCTACCACTTCCATCGTAGCTTTATCGGTTTCTACATCAGCAAGATTATCATCACTCTTTACCTTATCCCCTACTTTTTTATTCCACTGCACAATTTTTCCTTCGGTCATTGTATCGCTGAGCAAAGGCATACGTATAACGGTAACGCCCAGTTGCTCCGGTGTTACTGATGCAGCAGCAGGTTTTGCTTCTTCCTGTTTAGGAGCTGCTTCAGTTTTAGCAGGTGCAGAGGATGCAGCAGCACCTCCACCTAATAATGCGCTGTAATCTTCCCCCTCTTTACCTACTACCGCAATTACATCATCTACTTTAGCGCTTTTACCTTTTTCCACCCCTATATGTAATAAAGTTCCCTCGTTATAACTATCCAACTCCATTGTAGCCTTGTCTGTTTCTACTTCGGCCAGCAAATCTCCGGGCTTTACTTTATCCCCTACTTTTTTATGCCACTCAACTATCACTCCTTCTGTCATGGTATCACTCATTCTGGGCATTTTTATAACTTCAGCCATGGTATATATGAAATTTAAGTTTAAGATGTTTTTGGAAGGTCGAAATTAATGCAAAAACGGCAAATGAAACGAGGAGGTTTTTCTTTTCTGCAAGGAAGACCGGAAATGAAAAACAAGACACTCAAATCAACCATCAATAATCTAATTCTAATTTTAATTTATCTCTCAATTCCTTCACAATTGGATATTCTTCTATCATTTTCTGATACTGTTCCCGGCTATTTAATGGCCTTTCCTGCACAACAGGTGCGTCCGTATTTTCTTTCACCACTATATTGTAAGAAAGTGTTCTGTTGTTATAAAAAGTTTGTAAATGTTCAATCAACGCCCCCCTCTCCTGCTCAATAAATTTTTGCTGGATATTACTTTCTACAATTACTTCAAAACTATTTGCCTCAATTATCTGTAATTGTGCCAGTTTAAAATTAGTAACTGCAGAGTGATTCTTTTGCTCCGTAAGTTTTTCGATATATAAATCCCAGCATTGTTGCACATTTTCCGTTGTAAGTTTTTTTATCTCGTTGTTAACCTGGGCGTGGCGTTGCGCTATCTGTGTTCTGATTTTTGATAAAGCGCCCAGTTTGCCGGTTGACACAGGGATTTCTTGTTCTTTTGGAGTTACCAAAGGTTTGGTTGGTAATGATGTGGCTGTTTTAGTGTATTCATTGCCTTTATCCTCCAGCACATTATCTTCAATGATTAATGCGGCGCCGGTTTCCTGTGTCCTGCCTTGGGCTTCGGGTAAAGCCTCTTTTTTTGTTTCAATAGGTCTTATCTGTTTAAAAGCAACCGGTTTAGCTGTTTCAGTTACTTTTTTTTTAGTTATACCGCCTTCGTTCACCAGTTCTACCACCTGGCTTAAATAAGTGAGCTTGATTAATGTAAGCTCTACATGCAATTTTTTATTACGCGCGGCTTTGTAATTTAATTCCGCTTCATTCAATATGTTCAACGCACTGATAATCCAGGATGGCGAAAGCTTCTTAGCGGTCGTAATATATTTGTCTTTGAAACTCTCTACTACTTCCAATAATCCCGCAATTTTTTCATCCTTACACACCAGTATATTACGCATAAATTCCGCGAAACCATTCAGCACAATATCACCCTCAAATCCTTTACGGTTTATATCATCATATAATAACATCACATTGGCAAGATCCTGCTGAAGCATGGCTTCAATAAGTTTGAAATAATTATCCGCATCTAATATATTTAAATGCTCAAGCGTATTCTGATAACTTAACACACCATTGGTAAAGCTTACTATTTTATCCAGAATGCTTAAGGCATCTCTCATGCAGCCATCGCTTTTTTGTGCTATTACCTGTAAGGCTGCTTTATCTGCTTTTATATGTTCGTTTTCTGTTATTTCCTGTAGATGATCTACCGTATCATTAGGCGTAATGCGCTTAAAGTCAAATATTTGGCAGCGCGATAAAATGGTAGGAATAATTTTATGTTTTTCGGTGGTAGCCAAAATGAAAATAGCATATGGCGGGGGCTCCTCAAGGGTTTTCAAAAAGGCATTAAAAGCCGAAGTACTCAGCATATGCACCTCATCTACAATATATACTTTGTATTTTCCTGCCTGGGGCGCAAACCTTACCTGTTCTGTTAAACTTCTTATATCATCTACTGAGTTATTGCTTGCCGCATCCAGCTCGTGTATATTCAGCGAAGCGCCATCATTAAACGATTGACATGAAGTACACTTATTACATGCTTCTCCATTGTCCTGTATATTTTCGCAATTAATGGTTTTAGCCAATATACGGGCACAGGTTGTTTTGCCCACGCCTCTCGGTCCGCAGAATAAAAAAGCGTGAGCCAGTTGTTTATTCTTTATCGCGTTTTTTAATGTAGTGGTAATATGCGCCTGGCCAACCACCGTATTAAATGTTTGGGGACGATATTTACGTGCCGATACAATAAAGTTTTCCATTCCTCTTTGCGCTTTATGCAAATGTAAGGGAAGGTGGTAAATTAATTTGAATCATCTGTTGTCATCAGGTATCAGCTATCGGCAATCAGCGTCATGAGCCTTTTTTGCCTCTTAACTCCTGGCTTTCACCCGGAACTTGTAACCAGTTATCAGACGTCGGCTATCAGCCTTCAAATTCCTGAAATTGCACCCTCAACTTGCAACTGCCTTCTGGCCTCTCACTCCTGCCTTCTTCCTTTTCTCTGCTACCTACTTTTTCTTTATCTTCAAACCAAAAGATTGCTACATGTCAACGTTTATTCTTGCTTTAGACCAGGGTACAACCAGTTCCCGTGCCATTATATTTGATAAGAAAGGAAGTATTGTCGCGGTGGCACAAAAAGAATTCAAACAAATATTTCCCAAACCCGGTTGGGTAGAACACGATCCCAATGAAATATGGAGCACGCAATTAGGTGTAGCCGCAGAAGTAATCAGCAAAGCCGGCTTAACAGTGGAGAATATAGCTGCAATCGGCATTACCAATCAACGGGAAACTACAGTAGTATGGGAACGGGCAACAGGTAAACCGGTTTATAATGCTATAGTATGGCAAGACAGACGCACAGCTTCGTTTTGCGATGAATTAAAGGCAAAGGGAATTGATAAATTAATACAGCAGAAAACAGGCTTGATCATTGACGCCTATTTTTCCGCTACCAAAGTAAAATGGATATTGGATAATGTAGAAGGTGCAAGAGAAAAAGCCAATAATGGAGAACTTTGCTTCGGCACTATTGATACATGGTTGCTATGGAACTTAACAAAGGGACAGGTGCACGCTACAGATGTTTCTAATGCATCAAGAACATTATTGCTGAATATACATACACTGCAATGGGATGGTGAACTGGAAAAAATATTTGATGTGCCCGGCAATATGTTGCCACAGGTAAGAAGCAGCAGCGAAGTATATGGAGAAACACAGAACATTCTCACGGCGCATCGTGTACCCATTGCCGGTATAGCCGGCGACCAGCAGTCAGCCTTGTTCGGGCAAATGTGTACACAACCCGGTATGGTAAAAAACACATACGGCACCGGTTGTTTTATGTTGATGAATACAGGTGAAAAAGCAGTGCCATCCAGCAACAATCTGCTCACAACCGTAGCATGGAAGGTAAATGGCATTACACAATATGCGCTGGAAGGCAGTGTGTTTATAGCGGGCGCGGTAGTGCAATGGCTGCGTGATGGACTTGGTATTATAAAAA
This sequence comes from Agriterribacter sp., assembly GCA_044223805.1. Lineage (GTDB taxonomy): Bacteria > Bacteroidota > Bacteroidia > Chitinophagales > Chitinophagaceae > Agriterribacter. Next base: position 3,600 of record JBGALP010000147.1, on the reverse strand, counting down.
GTTCCGCTGAAGTGGAAGAACTTGCTCAAAAAGTAAGTCACAGCGATGGTGTATATGTTGTGCCCGCTTTTGCAGGTTTAGGCGCCCCATACTGGAACCAACATGCAAGAGGAACAATATTGGGAATGACCAGGGGAACAACATCAGCACATATTGCGCGGGCCGCATTAGATAGCATTGCTTATCAAACTATGGACGTACTCAAAGCAATGGAAGCAGACTCAGGAATATCCATAGCTGAATTGCGTGTGGACGGAGGGGCAACAGTGAATAATTTAATGATGCAATTTCAAAGTAATGTACTGGATACAAAAGTTATCCGCCCTGAAATAATTGAAACCACGGCGCTTGGCGCGGCTTACCTTGCAGGACTTGCCGTAGGCTATTGGAAAAACATGGAAGAAATTCAACAACAATGGCAGGCAGAAAAAATATTTGAGCCTGATATGAAAGAAGTAACCAGGAACCAATTGTATAAAGGTTGGCAAAGAGCTGTAAATGCGGTTCAGGTTTGGACAGAGAGTTAAGAATTGCGATGTAGATAATATTTATTAGTGAGAAGATAAAAGAGAAAAGATATTGATCTGATTAATTTCACTTTTATCATTTCACGCTTGTCCTTTAACGGTTATACTGCCACATCTATTGATTTTTCAAAGAAACGAAAACAGTTATGAACAGAAGCCAGATGTTGAGCCGGCTCGATACGGAAAAAGAATGGGATATTATTATCATAGGTGGTGGTGCTACCGGTTTGGGAGCAGCAGTAGATGCATCTTCACGTGGATACAAAACATTATTACTAGAACGTTTTGATTTCGCCAAAGGCACCTCAAGCCGTGCCACCAAACTGGTGCATGGTGGTGTACGTTACCTGGCGCAGGGGAATATTAAACTGGTAATGGAAGCCTTGCGCGAAAGAGGGCTGCTGTTAAAGAATGCTCCACATTTAACAAGAAGTATGCCTTTTGTATTACCAGCTTATAGTTGGAAGGACAAATGGTTCTATGGCATTGGATTAAAAATATATGATCTGATGTCGGGCAAATTGAGCATTGGCAAAACGCGTTTATTATCTTCAAAAAAAGCAGCCACTTATTTACCAGCCGTTAGTCGCAATAAATTGAGTGGTGGCATACTATATCACGATGGTCAGTTTGATGATGCGCGGCTGGCTGTAAATCTTGCTCAAACTGCGGCTGAACAGGGAGGCGTTGTGTTGAATTATATGGAGGTATTTGATCTTAAAAAAGAAAACAACAAAGTAAAAGGAGTATATGTTGAAGATACGGTAACAGGAAGAGAATACGAATTGAACAGTAAGGCTGTGATCAACGCTACCGGCGTGTTTACTGATGATATACTTCAAATGGATGATGAGAACCAGGAAAACCTTGTTTCCCCTTCACAAGGCATTCACTTTGTAGTTGACAAGAAATTTTTTCCCGGCGATCACGCTATGATGATACCTAAAACGGATGACGGACGCGTTTTGTTTGCTGTTCCCTGGCATAACAAAGTAATTATCGGCACCACAGATACTGCTATACAAGAGCCATTGTTTGAGCCAACCCCGTTAGCAGAAGAAATTGAATTTATTTTCCGTAATGTCAACCGTTATCTTACCTCGGGCATTACCCGAAATGATATTAAAGCAGTGTATACAGGATTGCGACCGTTGGTTAAAGCGCCGGGGCAAAAAAGCACAGCGCTTATGCCACGCGATCATACTATTATAGTGGCAAAAAGTAACCTGGTAACGATTACCGGCGGAAAATGGACGACCTATAGAAAAATGGCAAAAGATGCGGTGGACAATGCATTATTTGTTGCCAAATTAGAAAGGAAACAATGTGTTACGGAAACATTGCACATACACGGTTATACTGAGCAACCAGAAACCAGTGAAGCTTTGCACTATTATGGTAGTGATGCTGATGGAATAAAAAAAATAATGGATGCCGATCCATTGATGAAGGAAAAATTGCACCCTGACTTTGAATATACAAAAGCACAGATCGTTTGGGCAGTACGCAACGAAATGGCTGTTACGGTAGAAGATATTTTAGCCAGGAGAGTAAGAATGCTTTTTTTAGATGCAAGAGCAGCTATAGCAGTTGCGCCTGTGGTAGCAACATTAATGGCCACAGAAATGGAGAAAAACCAGGAGTGGATATACAAACAAGTACAGGATTTCACAACGGTGGCGCAAGGATATCTTCTTGCGTAATAACCAGTCAATGTGAGAAAGCGTGACTATAAACGTGAGAGGATAAAAGTGAAACGTCAAACCAAAAACCACATCTACCAGTGCGCAAAATCCACTTCGTAATTTCCTTTTATTCTTTCCATTGGTGGGTTAAAGTAACCATATTTCACTTCAGGAAATTCTTCATGAATCAATTCCATTAGCTGTTTTACGCCCATGCATTCACCTGTTTCGTAAGCGCTTATTTTACCCATATACCAGTCGGGGTCAATATTAAAATTGCGCCACTGGATCATATTAAGTTGGGTATCCTTAATCAACTTCCGCAACGCTTCATATTCTTCAATACTATCCGTCATTCCCGGAAAAACAAAATAGTTTATGGAAGTCCAGCCATTATAACTGCGCACCACTTTCAGGCTTTCAACAATATCTTCAAAACTATAATTATTAGGACGATAGTAGGCTTCATAAATATGTTTGCGCGCCGAGTTGGTACTCACTCTTATACTGTTCAATCCTGCTTCACACAAAGCGCTTACCGCCGCGGGTTTGGAGCCATTGGTATTTATATTAATGCTGCCTTTGGGTGTATGCTTTCTGATTTGTTGGATTGCCTTACTTATAGTTTCCCACATTAATAAAGGCTCACCTTCACAACCTTGTCCAAAACTGATCAAAGGAAAAGGCGCAGTTTCTAAATGCGGAACGGTAAACTCCACAATCTCTTCAGGGGTAGGCTTAAACGTTAGCCTGTCCTGTGTAGAGGGAATACTTTCTTCTTCTGGTTGAAAAGAAATACATCCTACGCAATTAGCATTACATGCAGGAGAAGACGGCACCGGGCATTCCCATCTGCCGGTGAAATAATTTCTTGCCGCGGGACAATGATAAGTCATCGCGCAATTTTCTGCCAGATGTTTAACCAGGCGGTTATGCGGATATGCTTTCAGTAAAGTATCAACGCCCTGGTGAATTACAACATCATCATAACCGGCGCATTCCTGCCGTATATCCTGCTCTATACGAACAGCGGGCACGTAAAACTTATCATCCAGCCACGCCGCAGCCGTATAACAAAACAATGGTAAAACCGGTGCATCTTTTTCGCTTTCGTAAGCAGCAATATACAGGCCTGTGTGCGCGGGAGGAATAAATGCAGCAACAGCCCAACCCTTTTCGCACAACCGCATTTCTCCGGTTTCTACATCTATACCAATACCACGTCTTCCAGGTAATTCGTACAGCGATCCACCATCAGGTAATTCAATCCAATCTTCTACAGGAACAGGCAGGGCATCCCAGCCACTTCTGCCCACTGCATAAAGCGTTGTGTCTTCAAAAATATCTCCGTTGCCGTTGGAGTATAAAATATATGGAGATTCCGTTAA
>JBGALP010000146.1:0-11820 GCA_044223805.1 Agriterribacter sp. | reverse complement strand
GCACAGAATGATAATGAAACTATCGCAAATAATCTTGGTCAGGCGCTATGGGATTTTTATATGTTCCAGATTCATGGGCTCAAAAAAGTACATGCTGATCCGCACCCGGGAAATTTTCTCGTATCCGCAGATAACAAACTGGTAATTTTAGATTTTGGTTGTATGAAAACCATTCCGGATGATTTTTATACCCCCTATTTTGAATTAGCGCAAAAAGAAAAGCTGGCAAAAGATGATTTTTTTATAAAGAAGTTATTTGATCTGCAGATTTTGAGAGAAGACGATACAAAAAAAGAGCAGGACTATTTTACCAGCATCTTTCATGAACTGCTTACTTTGTTTACACAACCATTTAAAGCGGAGTTTTTTGATTTCTCCAACGAAACTTTTTTTAAACAGATAGCAGACCTCGGTCAAAAGTTCACCAAAGACAGCCAGCTTAAAAAAATGAATGGCAACCGCGGTTCCAAACATTTTATTTACATGAACAGAACTTTCTTTGGGCTGTATAACCTTATGCATGATTTAAAGTCTCAAAATGTGAGGATTAATAATTTTGAGAAATACACCTCCTGATAGATATGTTGTTTAGTTCATGAAACTTCTTATACTTATTTTTGGCTAACCACCAACCTACTGATCATATAGAAAAATGAAAGTTTTAAGCCTTGGAAACTTTTGGATATTTTTGATTTGCAGGCGATAGCACTTTGACAATCCAAAACAACTTAAAGTTGACTGTTACTTTTTTAGATGAACTCAATATTTTTACCGGGCAAAAGAGATAAGGCCTTAGAACGGCTCACTATCGGAATCACTGAAAGTGCAAAAAATTGCACAATAGTAATCAAGAAAATCAATTCCTTGTGCCAACAACCTGAGAAATACCCCGATCCTTACAAATTGATTAGCGAATGGGCTGAATATCTTTTTACGAATTATTTTCATGACCATATTGAAGAATGGATTTCACCGAATATAATTACACTTGAACATGAAAAAGAATTAGCAAATACCTTTTTTAAATACTTCGCCAGTTTGACCCCATTTTATTATGAAAATAAAAAAATAATCTCTCCAAACTTTATGAAGGCTCAAAAATATAAATGGACAGCGGACGACTATAAAGAACTAAAACTAAAACTTATACAAAAATGGTTTTATAATGAATGGGATAACTGGGATGGAGAAACAAAACTCAAACTTGGATTCAAAATAGAAATGGATGCACAAAATGTTTTAAAATCAATAGCTACTTCATCAAAAATAAAAACAAGTGTTTGGAATAAAGACAAAAAAATTGAGAAAATCCTTTATTCGGACAACCTGAGAAGTCAGATTAACAATGTAATGCCTTCGTATAAACATCAATACCAAACTGATTTATTTTTGAAATATACAGACGACTTTGTAAAACGTCTTCCTTCTGCATTTAACCGTTTTGACGACAATTTTTATGAAGTCGGAAGCTATCTCTATAAATTTTTTCAATGGAGTTAAATTGATAAACTATCGTGCCTACTACATTTGTTTACCTCATCCTGAATAACTTCACACAAAAAATTAATCAACTGAAACGTAGGCATTGGAATACCCCTTTTAATTCCGTAATGCCTGAAATCGTAAACATCGTCCTCCTTTTAAAATATCTTGCGCTCCTGTCCGAACTGTCACTCCCCGATCGTCATTAATAAGAATATTTATTACTACTGCCTGGTTACAGGAAAACGAAAAAAATGGAACAGAGATTACAGTATCAACTCGAAAATCCGGAACCTGAATAACAGCAAAGGTTTATCGCTCCTTTCTGTGAGAATAGGTACGATAAAGACGAGATTCTCACATCTGCCTTCTTCCATTGCACGCTTACTTTAACACTACAGTACACTATAAATCTTCTCCGCTAATTCTTTTGAGGCAATTTCAGGCGCTTCAATATCATTAAAAGGAAAATCAATTGCTATTGTTTGTTCCTCACCTTTTACAGCTAATGAATCACTATGTGAAAATTTGATATGGCGGTATTTTTCTTTAAAACTTCCCAGGGCATCTTCTTCTTTCAGTATTTCAATAAGCGTTTGTAAAATGGTTTGTGTTAGTTTGATGATCCTGTTTAATACGTGACCATCATCCATCAATTGCATTTGCGGTGGCATTATTTGCAGTCCGAACGATTTTGTAATAGTATCAGATAAATTTTTAAAAGCACGCTGTACATCAAGCTTACCTGAAATATCGTAAGATGGATTTACAGATACCTGGCCCAATGAAAATATATTTACAGCGTCATTTATATTGGCCGTTTCAACAGATTCGATATGCGCACCGGATAAATGCACCACACCGCGGGTGGCGCCGTTTCTTTCATCAATGAGTTGAAACAGGATGGTTTGCTCACCGTTTTTGGCTATACCTGCATTAAGTACATAACCATAATATGCAGCGCCAGAAACAGCAGTAATTTTAACTACAACGGGTGATGATAAACCAGCTATAAAATGCAAAAGTTCCTGCTTACTGGCAACAGGAACTTTTTTTAATTTGCCCAGGGCAATCTCCATATATATTTTTTACATTTTAGAAGATAAAAGTTTCATCAGTTCCTTTGAACGATCTGCTATATCATCTATATTGGTGAAAGGTTTGTGATCTATGGTTAGAGTGCCATTATCGTATGCGTACGCATAGCATGCGGAATAAATATCTTTTTCATTTGTAATAACAATCTTTTTCAGGGTTTCTTTCAGCGCTTCTTTTCCAAGATCATCAATGGTTATTTCCTTAAGCGCGTTAATAACCGGGGTAAAATACACCTTGGTAAAGCCTTCTTCGTACATGTGTGGATAATCAGGATCAGCAAGGGTTTCCCATTTTACATCAAACTCAACAGGAAAACCTGCGATAGTGTTGATTTCTTTTACTAAATTAACATACGCGGTATCCTGGAAAGCCTTGATGGCTCGTTTTTCAATAAGTCCCATATTTGTTTAGATTATGATTGTGTAATAAAGATAAAATAACGCTGAGGGAAAACAATTATTATTCAGTAATTAATTAACCTTATAACAAATTCCATAATGGCAAATAAACCTTCCAGTATAGATGCATACATAGCAGGCTTTCCCAAACAGATACAGGACATTCTGCAACAAGTACGCCATACCGTTACAAAAGCGGCACCGGGTGCTCAGGAAACCATCAAATATGATATGCCTACTTTTACTTTTAAAGGCAACCTTGTACATTTTGCTGCGTTTAAAAAACATATCGGCTTTTACCCGGCACCTACCGGAGATCCGGCTTTTGAGAAAGATCTCGCGCCATATAAAACCGGTAGAGGATCTGTACAATTTCCCTACAACAAACCCATGCCGCTGGAATTAATCGCCAGGATAGTAAAACTGAACGTGCAGCGAAATACAAAAAAGGAAAGCAAAAAAAATTGATTTTTCAAAAGAAAAGTTTATCTCTTCCACAAAACCAGGAGGGGTCACAGTTTGTAATTTCACATCCGCCCAAATAATAAACACACATTTTATCTGCCTCTGCTTCCGAAGAAGGCATGAACAATCCGTAAATTACCGGATGAACATTATCACCCTTTTTACATTTAGGGCAAATGCTATTTAAGCCGTTGGTATTATAAGAGCAATCCATCGGAAACTGCAATACAACTTCATTAACACTATCATTTCTTAAATTAAAACTGGCAAAAAGCGTATAATTTTTTTGGAATAACCCAACTTTTACGAAAGCACCTATTTGTACGGCCAAGCATCTAATAGGTATTGAATCAAAAATAACAGGACCTGAATCATTAAAAGTTTTTTGAATTCTGGTTTAAAAGTTTTTTGAATTCTGGTTTCAAGATTTATTATACTTATATCACATTTGGTATCTTTTAAAAGGGCTTTCAACGAAGGGAGTATGTCAAGTTTTATTTTTAATTGCGTGGTTTGGGCTAATAATGAGCCTGAGCAGGTTAAGCAATAAATCAAAAATATACACGGTATTTTTTTCATACAGCGTATTAAATATACGGTTGAAAAAATCATACTAAAACTTTTAAAACCGTAGATTTTGTTAATATCTGAATGATAGTTCCAGGGGGCTTCCGCTCATCGTAGTTTTCCTATATTGTAGAAGCTACCATTACAAAACAATCACAACCCGTACTATTTGTAATGGAGGCAGATGATCGTTTCTTTGTGTAACAAATCCGGTTTATACCGGTAGCCCCGGCCCTTCGATCCCTAATCTTTGCAACCTTAAAAGTACCAACCTTAAACCACCTTAAAATATTATACCGGCAACGGTGATAACCCTCCCTGGAAATTAAACCTTAACCTATTGTGTTACCGTTGCCTTTAGCCCTTGGCTTTTGACCTATAAAAAACTTTCAGCCGTTGGTGTTTTCATCAGCGGCTGAAGTATTACATACCCTTGTGGTTTGCTGATTCTAACAATACTTTAATTTAACATCATAGCGAAATGCGCATATCTTGTGTGTAATCACAAACCAGCTCCCATGCTTAGCCGCCATTTTATTAGCCTGCTTATATCATGCCTTTTATGCACAGCAGTATTTTGCCAGCACCCGGAAAATATATTGTTGAATCCCGCAAAAGATAGCACCGACTATTATACTGTTATCCGCCCCGCATCGAAAGATATTAAAGGAGCGGTTGTGTTGCTTAGTAGTTTTCAACTTCCGGAAAACTTACTTACTGAAACCAAATTGCAAAACACGGCTTATGCAAACGAACTGCTTTTAGCAGTAGTGCCAATGAAAATGAAATTGTATGCAGATTCATTTTCCGTTAATCGCATCAACACAACCCTTTTGGATATTGTCAAAAGATTTTCTATTGACACTTCCCGTTTTGTGTTGTCGGGATATGATGAAGCAGGCAATATTGCTTTGCGCTATACAGAACTGGCTTATGAGTATAAAGAAAAATTTCCCATTCAACCTAAAGCCGTTTTTACTATTGATACACCTGTTGATCTTTTTGGATTATGGCATTGGGCGGAAAACCAAATAAAAAAGAATTATTGGCAGGGCGCTGTAGGCGATGCGAAGTTTTATCTTGATGCCATGACAAAGGAAAATGGTACCATCTACAACAATACCGTTACGTACAAAGCACTAACGCCATTTTATAAAGAAAGTGACACAACGGGTAACGAACAGTACTTAAAAAATATTCCCGTTCGGTTGTATTATGATATGGATATTAATTGGCAACTGCAAAACAGAAGAAATAGTTTTTACGATACCAAAATGCCTGATGGTTCAGAACTTATAAAGAGACTGCTGCTATCGGGCAACAATAGAGCAGAACTGGTATCTGCTAAAACACCCGGCAGGAGAAGCAATGGAGAAAGACATCCCAATTCATTATCTATTGTTGATGAAGTAGATTGCATTCAATGGATAAAGGAAAGTTTGGGAATAATAAATATCCACACCTGGAAGCCGCCTTACGAGCTACCCGTACCGCCAAACTGGGGCACAGAGCGTTTTGTTTTGCCGCCAGATTTTGCACAGCGTATCACTTATAAAGGAATAGAGGATATTCGTTTCGCACCCGGCTGGGGAAAACCGGATAGTGAGGAACACTGGTCGTATGGTTTTTTATGGTGGCTCGATAATAATGCGGTGATTAATGCAGAAGCTTTACAAAATACGCTGCAACAATATTATAGGGGGCTGGTGGGGCAAAATATAACCAGTCCGTAACATTCCCGCAGATAAACAGGTGCCCACGGTAGTAGCTGTAAAAAAAATAAAAACTTCAGCACCCGACCTGGAAACATTTAGTGCAACTATTCATATGCTGGATTATCATACTAACCAACCGATCACCCTTAACGGAATAATTCATGTAAAAACAAAAACCTCTACACAAACCGGTGTGTATATTGCCATTTCACCAAAACCATTGTCGCATACGGTATGGCAGCAACTCAATGAGATTGGAAATAAGTTTAGATTAAAGGTAATTAGTATAAATGTGTTTAAACTGTATTGCCACCTATAAACATCATTTATTAGACAGGACAGCAGAAAATAAAAAGAATTAGCTGTAAAAATATTTATTTAATATTTTGTTCATATTTGTTATCTTTCAGTCCCCGATATTCTCGCCTGCCAAGTAACGGCATTTGTTTTGAAAAACGATTAGCAAAATACAGTTTTTAATTACAGGTTCTCAATATACCCCCATATGAGTGAGAAATTTGACTTTGAGTTTGTTTACAATCATGAAAAAATGAATGCCACCTGCCAAAAACGTAAAGGCAGAAAATATGTTCAGTTTAACGTACAGGTAAAACGGGCTGATGAATCTGAAGAGTTATATGACTTTTTCGAAATGAATAAGCCGGGACAAAAAATAGCATGGTTTAATTATAAGCAGGAAGAAACCAGATGTCATGCCATTGTATAAACACTCATTAAGCACAAAACCTAAAAAACCGGAACGTCCTTCAAGGCTCAGACCTTTGTTGGTTAAAACCGTTATTTTCGTACGATTAGTACTTTAGGTTCCCTCATGGGCAAAGCTTGTAGCGAGAACAACAAGATTTGAAATTCTGGCTGAAGCAAGTAAGCCAGGAAAAGAAATAGTATAATGTGGTAAGCTGTGGCGGTTCTTACTCAACGATTCGTAAACTTTTCCCAAACATTTATCTAAGATAAATTATAACGTTCGGCATAAAACTAGGCTTGCTATTTCCAGAATGGCGTAAATGATTTTCATTACCTTTTTCAACTTTTTAAGCACGGTTTTCCAATTGCCGGTTACATGTTCCTTCTCCTGCTTAGATAGCACATTATCATGCGTAAGCGTAACAACTGTTTTTTCATGCCCCTCTTTCTCATCCAGTTTATACGTTATCAGGTTATAATTTTCAGGTTTATCTTCTTTACCACCTGCCGAACTCCAGTATGTACTTTGCAATAATCTGCCTTTCTCTATCTTTTTAATCACGCCTTTATCATGGTATTTTTTCCCATTATACTCACCCTCATATTCTATTGTACTGCCTTCTTTCCAACTGCTGGTAACTGTTGTACCCATCAGGTATTTTTTTATCAACGATGGAGTAGTAATAGCTTTCCATACTTTTTCGGCAGGCGCGTTTATACTGATAGTTGTTTTTACCGTTAATTTTCTACGTATTGCTTTATTTAATGTTGAGTATACTGTTTATCATTTTACTTTTTCAAACAGGTAATGCGCTTTAATATTAGTATTTAAAAAAGTACCTTTTGATGGAGCCGACTGCATAGCCCGGTATACATTTGCAGGTACTTTCTTATAGTCGTATACCGCGCCCGAAACAAATGCTACCCGTAGTGTTTGTGTGTCTTTATTATAATGCATATGTTCAATTACAGAAGAAGGCATACATGTAGAATAAAAAAAATGATGCCAGACTCGGCCTTCTTTTTGTATCAATATGTTTTAAACAGCAGCAATGGCTTTAACCACATATAAAAAGAAACGCAGTTTTTCTAAAACACCTGAACCAACCGGGGGTAAAAGCAATGAAAAAGAGCTGCGCTTTGTTATTCAAAAACATGATGCATCACGCTTGCACTACGATTTCAGGCTGGAAATGGATGGTGTTTTAAAAAGCTGGGCTGTGCCCAAAGGACCATCAACTGATCCCGGGGTTAAACGATTAGCGATGATGGTGGAAGATCATCCTTATGACTACCGGAATTTTGAAGGAGTAATACCTAAAGGGCAATATGGAGGAGGAACTGTAATTGTATGGGATGAAGGTACCTATGAACCGGAAACCGCATTCGCAACAAAAAAAGAAAAAGAAAAAAACCTGCTGCAGCAGTTGCATACAGGAAAACTGGTGTTTTCACTCAAGGGTGAAAAACTTCACGGAAAATTCGCGTTGGTAAAGTCATCTTACCAGGGTGAAAATTCATGGCTGTTGATGAAGGTAAAAGATAAATACGCTAAGAAAACAGATGTCACCAAAAAGGCGGCGTCGGTTATATCCGGCAAAACAATAGCGGATATGGAAAAAGATCCCGATAAGGTATATGGCAAAAAAAGTATTCAGCCAGGTGATACCGTAAAAGATAAAAAAGCAAACTCCACAAAAAAAGCTTCATCGCCAGAAAAAAAAAAGATAACCACCAAAGGAGAAAAAGCAAAGTTTCCGGCTAACCTTGAACCTATGTTGGCTACACTGGTAGATAAACCTTTTGATGAAGATGGTTGGACTTATGAAATAAAATGGGATGGCTACAGGGCATTGGCTTACCTTAATCACGGCAAAGTGGAATTACGCTCCCGCAATAATAAAAGCTTTAATGAAAAATTTTACCCTGTATATAATGCTTTAAAAAAATGGAATATACACGCTGTACTAGATGGTGAAGTAATTGTAGCGGATAAAGAAGGGCTTTCTAATTTTGGTAACCTGCAAAATTGGCGCAGTGAGGCAGATGGCGAATTAAAGTATTATGTTTTTGACGTTTTGTGGTTGAATGGTTATTCGTTGATGAACCTGCCACTCAACCAACGGAGAGAACAATTGGAACAGCTTATTCCTGACGATCATACAATCATCAGGCTAAGCCGTAATTTTAATGCGACCGGTACCGCTTTTTTTGAGGTAGCCAAAAAGATGAAACTGGAAGGCATTATTGCCAAGAAAGCAGATTCATTATACACTCCGGCTACCCGGTCAAAAGAGTGGTTGAAAATAAAAGCTGCTAAACGGCACGAAGTGGTTATAGGAGGTTTTACGCAAAACGATGGAACGTCAAAATTATTTAGCTCGCTATTGGTAGGTGTATACGATAGCAAAAAAAAGCTGAAATATACCGGCAAGATCGGAACCGGCTTTTCTGACGGAGTACAGAAAGAAATGATGCGGCAGTTTAAACCGTTGATTACTGCGCAAAACCCTTTTATAGAAACACCTGATGTAAATAAACCTACCCGCTTTCGCCCTAACCCACCGCATGCAAAAGCTACCTGGTTAAAACCGCAATTGGTTTGTGAAGTATCCTATACCGAAATAACGTCTGATGGTGTAATGCGGCATCCTTCGTTTGAGGGTATGCGTGAGGATAAAAAAGCAAATACGGTAAAAGAAGAAAAAGCCGTGGCCGTAAAAGCTATAGTTGAAAATGCTCCAACCATTTTACATAAAAAGAAAATGCTTACAAAAACAAAAACCACCGAAAAGAAAACGCTGGTTAATCCAACAGACAAGCAGCAGGTGCGAAAAATCAACGGCAAAGAACTAACCTTTACCAACCTGCAAAAATTTTATTTCCCCAAAGAAAAAATAAGAAAAGGTGATGTACTGAATTATTACTATCAGGTAGCATCGTATATATTGCCTTATCTTAAAAACAGGCCGCATTCATTAAACCGTCATCCTAACGGTATAACGGGTGAAAGTTTTTACCAGAAAAATATAGCGGGGAAATTTCCATCCTGGATACAAACACATAATTATAAAAATACCAGTAAGGAAGGGCAGAAAAAGTTTTTTGTTTGCACAGATGAAGCCAGTCTTTTATATATGGTGAATCTTGGTTGCATAGAAATGAATCCCTGGCACAGCACCATAAAAAAGCCCGATAATCCTGACTGGTGCGTAATTGATCTTGATCCCGATACTAAAAATACATTTGAACAGGTTATTGAAGCCGCTCAAACCATACATCAGTTGCTGGATAGTATTGGTGTGCCTTCTTACCCCAAAACATCAGGATCAACAGGCATACATATTTACATTCCGCTTGGCGCGAAATATGATTACGATCAATCGAAAACGCTCGCTGAGCTGATCGTATCTCTGGCGCATAAAGAACTTACATCATTCACCAGCCTTGAAAGAATGCCGGCAAAAAGAAAGGGTAAAATATATCTTGATTTTTTACAGAACCGTTCCATTCAAACTATTGCTGCACCTTACTCATTACGACCAAAACCGGGCGCTACCGTATCTATGCCGTTAGTATGGGGTGAAGTAAAGAAGGGGTTAAGTATAAAAGATTTTACCATTTACAATGCACTCGACCGCATAAAAGAAATGGGAGATATTTTTAAGCCGGTATTAGGCAAAGGCATTAATATAGCCACTACGTTGAAAAAGATACAAGCCTTAGGTTAAACCAAACAGCAGGCAACGATATTTAGTTGCCTGCTGTTACACACTGTCCTTTTTGTTCAAACACCACACTACATAAATAGAGGGTCTAATGGAGCAATAACATCTCTTACAGTTGACTAAACGAATTGCCAAAGCGTTGCACCCTGATAATATTATTTATGCAACAGGTTTTAATATACCCCGCTATAATTTGTGTTATTACTATTAGAAGCAACCGCAACTTCTTAAAAGTATTTACCCACAATTACTGGCATAAAGGAAATTACACTGCATACGGGATTAAGCCATGGCTTCTTGTACAGACCTTATAAAGCATGGGTGGATCCGGTGTTGGCATGGTTTAATAAAAAGTAAATGAAGGTTTTCCTCAGAAAATAAAAAACTATTTGATCTCATTCTTCTTACGCTTCACCACCGGCGCATTGTCTTTCCACCTCCATAAATGCAGGCATGCATATGTTCTGTACGGGCTCCATTTGCCTGAGATGCGCAACATATCTTCCCTGAATTTTTTCTTATCGCTTCGGTCAAGCCTGTATAAATGAATCATTGCATTTTGAACGCCAAGATCATCAATAGCAAAAATATCTTCTTTGCCCAGCGCGAACATCAGCAACATTTCCACTGTCCACCTGCCAACACCTTTAATAGTAGTGAGATAATTTATAACGGCTTCATTATCCATCTTACTGAGTTTTTTATAATCCATACCTTGCTCAATATGAAATAATGCCACGTTTTTTACATAGCCCACTTTCGCATTCGACAAACCTATTCCTCTCAAGGTTTCAAAAGGAGTATCCAATATTTGTTGTGCTTCCGGTTCTTTTCCATCGTATAAATTCAAAAAGCGTTGATAAATTACATCCGCTACTTTTACTGACAATTGCTGGCTCATAATTGAAGCACAGAGATAGATACAGATATTTTTTCTTTTAACCAGTTTATGCGGTTTGCCGGCAACCAACAGTTTATTCAGCTTTTTATCTTTGGAAAGATGTGAGTAATAATGCATATAATGTGACCTTAAAGCAAGATGCATATTAATTAAAAAAACGTTGGGTGATTATAACATGCAAAAACAAATTATGGCAACCGCTGATGGTTCACACACCATATCAATAGGAGAAGGTATTACCTATCATTCTATTCATGGTGCCATACAGGAATCTATGCATGTGTACATCAACGCAGGGTTATTGTATCTTTATCAAACATATGAAAAATTAACTATACTTGAAGTTGGATTGGGCACAGGTTTAAATGCGCTGCTCACCACTATCGCATCCACAGCAAATAAGCTCACCATTCATTATACAACTTTAGAGCCGTTTCCTTTAACCCCAACGGAAACCAATATGCTAAACTATATTTCATTATTGCCTGAGAAGGAAGTAAACACCTGGTTTAATAGCATACACAACAGCGAATGGGAAAAAGATATTGACATCGCTCCCAATTTCACGCTGCATAAAACCAAACAGTCACTCATCCGGTTTTCATCTCCACAATTGTTCCATCTTATATACTTCGATGCTTTTGCGCCTGCCGTTCAACCAGAGTTGTGGACAACTGCCATATTTCAGCGTTTATATAGTATGATGCATACCGGAGGAATACTTGTTACATATTGCTGCAAAGGCAATGTGCGACGTG
>JBGALP010000145.1:0-11765 GCA_044223805.1 Agriterribacter sp. | reverse complement strand
CGCAAAGTGCTCGGCAGCAGTGTAAATGGTATTGTTATGCTGCTTGCAAAAGACCTGGTAAAGTTAGTATTAATAGCCATGCTTATAGCTACGCCCATAGCATGGATAGCAATGAATAAGTGGTTGCAGGATTTCGCTTATCGTATTAATATAGGCTGGTGGATATTTGGTATTGCAGGCATGGCAGGATTGGTAATTGCATTTGTAACAGTGAGTATAAAAGCGGTGAACGCGGCATTAGCAAATCCGGTGAAGAGCCTGAGAACGGAATAGCAGCCCCTCTAAATCTCCCCAAAGGGGAGACTTGCTAATTCACTGCGCCAGCTTTTCGGAGATCTTCAAAAATGCTGACCATTATTAATTGTATATGATGTGGAAGATCTTTGGCTGGGCTTTATTATACAGCACCGTCCCTCTCCAACAGGAGAAGGATAAGAGGGTGAGGCTTGTATTAATTTTTAGAATGGAGTAACAATATAAAAGGTATAAACGTATTGTGCTTATCATTCTCATTAACTATTTAAAACTTACAAAATGAAAAAGTTTGCTTTTTTTATGTTGCTTGTTTCGGGTGCGCTTACGCTGAACGCACAGGATAATGATAAAGAACCATACATGACCAAATCACTGAGCAGCGAAGCTGTTAATAAAATACATGTAGAAACTTCAGGTGGATCAATTACAGTAGCAGGCGGAGCTTCTGATGCAAGAATAGAAGTGTATGTGCGTGGAAATAATAACAGCAGGTTGACTAAAGAAGAAATTCAGAAAAGGTTAGAAGAAGATTATTCGCTTGAAGTAAACGTGAGCGGCGGAGAACTTACTGCCATTGCTAAACAAAAAAACAGGATGCTTAACTGGAAAAAATCACTCAGCATAGCTTTTAGGGTTTATGTAGGAAACAAGGTGGATAGTAAGTTGTCTACCAGTGGTGGTAGTATTGCTATCAGCAACCTTACCGGCACACAACGTTTTTCAACGAGCGGGGGCAGCCTGAATGTGCAAAAATTAAGCGGCAATATTGATGGTAGCACTTCGGGCGGTAGTATTACTTTAGAAGATTCCAACGGTGATATTGATCTATCTACAAGTGGTGGCAGTATTACATCTTCTCATTCAGAAGGCAATTTGAAATTACATACTTCCGGTGGCTCACTCCGTTTCGCTGATTTGAAAGGAAAGATAGAATCCAGCACCAGCGGCGGTTCTATAACCGGTAATAATATTGCCGGCGAATTGATTGCACATACTTCCGGTGGCAGTATTAATCTTAAAGATCTTTCCTGCAGTTTAGAAACTTCAACCAGTGGTGGTGGTATTGCTGTTGATATAAAGGAGTTGGGCAAATATACCCGCATCGAAAATTCAGGTGGTAATATAGCATTACAAATGCCTGGCGACAAAGGAGTGAATCTTGACTTGCGCGGTAACCGAATCAGTGCAGACAAATTATCTAATTTTAATGGAAGTAAAGATGATGACAGCATCAATGGAACTATCAATGGTGGCGGTGTGCCTGTAAGTGTGCGGGCAGGAAGCGGAAAAATCGCATTGTCGCTGAAATAGGAAGAAGCTGTATGGTTGAAGTTGTAGAGAATAAGGCGATAAACATTATAGTGACGTAAGGCTGACGGCTAATGCCGGAGGCCTTTTCGCTTTTGTTTATTCAAAATGTTTATTGAATTGTTTTTACTGGCAAATCTTAAATCTCAAATGATAAAAAACTATTTCCCCGCAGGACACTATTTCAAAATCGCGTGGCGTAATTTGCTTAAGAGCAGAAAATTTTCGTTGATCAATATCAGCGGGCTTGCTATTGGAATGGCTGTTGCCATGCTGATTGGCTTGTGGATTTGGGACGAACTTACTTACGATAATTATCACAGCAATCACGACCGTGTGGCGCAGGTAATGCAAAATCAAACCTGGAATGGTACTACCGGAACCGGACAGGCGTTGCCGTTTCCGATGGGAGAAGAATTGCGGAATAGTTACGGAGATAATTTCAAATATCTCGCTATGGCTTCATGGCAGGGAGATCATATGCTGAGTAAAGACAATAAGCATCTCTATAAAAATGGTATTTATATTGATAAAGATGGTCCACACATTCTTTCATTAAAAATGATCAAAGGTTCTGCAGATGGACTTCAAAATCCAAACAGCATTGTTATTGCGCAAAGTACAGCAAAGGCTTTTTTTGGGGATGCAGACCCAATGAATCAGCCCATGAAAATTGACAACAAGCTGGATGTAAAAGTTACTGGTGTATACCAAGATCTGCCATATAGCACCTCATTCAGAGAATTAAAATTTATTGCACCATGGGATCTATACAAAACTTCTGAAGGTTGGCTTGCGCAGGCCGCTACGCAATGGGGAAACAATTCTTTTCAATGCTTTGCACAAATAAATGATAACACCAGCTTCACTGCTGTTAACCAGAAAATTGAAAAAGCAAAACTGAATAAAGTACCGCCGGAGGATAAGAAATATAACTCGCGTATTTTTCTTCATCCTATGAAAGACTGGCACCTGCGTTCTGCCTGGAAAGAAGGAAAGCAGGTTGGAGGACAGATTGAATATGTGTGGATGTTTGCTGTTATTGGGATGTTTGTGTTGCTGTTGGCATGCATTAACTTTATGAACCTCAGCACAGCCCGTTCAGAAAAAAGAGCCAGGGAAGTAGGCATCAGGAAAACAGTAGGTTCAGTACGTATACAATTAATAAGTCAGTTTCTTTGTGAATCTATTCTCATCGCGTTAATTGCTTTCGCTTTTTCAATCCTGCTTACACTATTGGTATTGCCGTGGTTTAACCAGGTGGCAGATAAGCAAATGCATATATTATGGAGAAACGCCTGGTTCTGGCTTGCCGGATTAGGGTTCACTATTATTACCGGATTAATTGCCGGCAGTTACCCTGCATTTTATCTTTCTTCTTTTAAGCCGGTAAAAGTATTGAAAGGAACATTCAAGGCAGGAAGACTTGCCGCTTTACCAAGAAAAGTTTTAGTGGTAACACAGTTTGCCGTATCGGTGGCCTTAATCATCTGCACCATTATAGTATATCAACAGATACAACATACCAAAGATCGCCCGGTGGGGTACGATAGAAATAATCTTGTAATGGTGTTTATGCAAACGCCGGATTTTTATGGTAAATATGATGTGCTGCGTGCAGAGTTGAAAAAACAGAACGCGATTGTTGAGCTGGCTGAATCTTCAAGCCCGGTTACTAATGTATGGAGCAACAATGGCGGCTTTAGTTGGGAAGGTAAGGATCCCAATCTTGATACTGACTTTGCTACCATATGGGTTACCGCGGAGTATGGAAAAACCGTTGGATTCCAGATTAAAGAAGGGCGTGATTTTTCCAGGGATTTCAAAGGAGACAGCGCATCTATAATCATCAACGAAGCGGCTGTTAAATTTATGAATATAAAAGATCCTGTTGGTAAGATGGTACGATGGGGCGATGGGGCTGATGCAGGTAAGTATACTATTGTAGGAGTAGTAAAAGATATGGTGATGTCGTCTCCTTATCAGCCGGTAAAGCAAGCGGTATATCTTTTAACCAACGATAATGTAAATGTTATCAACTTAAAACTGAATCCACAAAAAAGCACTACTGAATCATTAGCCAGTATTGAAAAAGTATTTAAGCAGGTTATTCCTTCCGCGCCATTTGATTACAGGTTTGCTGACCTGGAATACGCTAAGAAATTTTCGGACGAAGTAAGAATAGGTAAGCTGGCGGGGTTTTTCACGGTACTTGCTATCATCATCAGTTGTTTAGGGTTATTTGGATTGGCTTCTTTTGTGGCTGAGCAGCGCACAAAAGAAATAGGCATTCGTAAAATAGTTGGCGCTTCCATATTTAATGTATGGACGTTATTGTCGAAAGATTTTGTAATACTCGTGGGCATCTCCTGTATTATCGCTATTCCTGTTGCTTACTATTATCTTGATGGTTGGTTAGGGCGTTACAACTATCGTGTAACTATATCATGGTGGGTATTTGTTGCTGCCATAGCTGGTGCTATAGCAATCACATTATTAACGGTGAGCTTTCAGGCAATAAAAGCGGCGGTAGCAAATCCGGTGAAGTCGCTACGTACGGAATAACAATCGTTAAAAGTTTATTGTTTATGGTTTGTAGTTAGGCGAGCCATAAACTACAAAACAACAAGCCATAAATCAATTTTGTGTTCAAAAACTATTTCTCCATCACATTAAGGCGCATCTTCAGGAACAAATTATATTCATCTATTAATGTAATTGGTTTGGCATTGGGCATTACCTGTCTTTTGCTGGCAGTATTGTATTGGAGAGATGAAAGAAGTTTTGATACCTTTCACGTCAATAATCCTAACCTCTACCGCATTACCAGTACTATAGCGGAAAATAAAAGTGATAAAGCTGAAACAACGGGTGGTACAGGGCAAGTGCAGGGAGCGGCTTTTAAGGCTGGCGTTCCGGAAGTAAAGGAGTATGTGCGGTTATTAGGTGGTGGTATTTTTGGTGATGTACTTTCAGATAAAAAGGGGCTGCATCTTAATTTGCTTTTTACCGATGATAATTTCTTCGATGTATTCTCTTTTTCATTTTTGCACGGTAATCCAAACAATGCTTTAACAGAAATAGGATCGGCTGTTATTACAGAACGCACGGCGATGAAATTTTTTAATAGTACCGATGTACTGGGTAAATCTTTAAGAATGGATGCGGATCCTTCTGCCAAACGGTTGGGAAAGCCCATGATTATTACGGGCGTAATAAAAGATCCGCCTGCCAACTCCTCTATACAGTTTGATGTATTGCTGCCGTTCAGGTATTTACAGTTGTCTTTTGAAGACAATGCCTGGTTGAATGCTTACCTCGGCACTTTTGTAGTGCTTCAGCCAGGAGCAGATATAAAAAAAGTAGCTAAGAAATTGAATGAAGTAGCGGCTACCCATTCCAAAGAACAAATAGCTGATCATGTAAAATCATTCGGTTATGCGCCTCAAATTGTATATGGCTTACAGCAAATAACAGACATTCACCTCCACCCTTTACATATGAATATGGAAAGTGGCGTAGTAAACGGAAGTGATCCTGTTTTTTCTTATATTTTTATTGGTATTGCCATCTTTATTTTATTGATGGCTGCTATCAATTTTATCAATATCAGCATTGCGGGTTCTTTAAAGCGGGCAAAGGAAGTAGGCGTTAGAAAAATTACCGGTGGCAGCCGATACCAGATTATTATACAGTTTTTAGGAGAGTCTGCTGTTCTTTGCCTGATGTCGTTTATATCAGCAATGATCTTAACCATTATAGCGCTGCCTGTTTTTAACACGCTAACGGATAAGCATATGGTATTGGATAATATACTTACCGTTTCAATGATTACTTCCTGCGTTGGTATTTTATCTGCCATTATTTTTGCTACGGGTTTGTATCCGGCTTTTATATTGTCCAATTTTAAGCCGGTGCAGGTATTGTACAATAAACAAAAAACAGGCAACCGCAATATATTGGGAAAAGGATTAGTGGTAATGCAGTTTTGCCTGGCTATAGTATTACTAGTGGCCACATTAGTGTATTACAGGCAAATGGATTTTATACGCAAAAAAGATTTAGGTTATAATCCTCGCCAGGTAATTATTTCCAATATTCCCGGTGACCGCGAAGCGAAACCGATTGAGCAATTTTTACGTAATGAACTCGCCAAAGAACCTTATATACAAACCTTATCTTTTGGAGGTGATTTAGGCAACAATACTACTGAAGTAAAAATAAAGGGGCTTAGTATAAAAGCTATCCATGGCGTTATTGATGAAAATTATTTGTCAGCATTAGAGATACCGCTAAAAGCTGGCGAAAATCTTAAGGCTGATATGAAGCAATCTGTAATTGTAAATGAAGCCTTTGTTAAAGCCGCAGCTTTACAACATCCTATAGGCACGGTTATTCAGATAGGAAACAATTATAGTGAAACACCGGTAACTATTGTAGGCGTAGCGAAAGATTTTCATACCGGGTCGCTTAGAGAAAATATACAGCCATTGGTTATGTTTGAAAATGATGTTTATCGTGGTAGGATTATAATGAAATTAGAAAAGGCAAAACAGCAACAGGCTTTAGCCGCATTGGAAAATGCCTATAAAAAAATTATGCCTGATGCCGTATATCAATATAAATTCCTGGATGAAATTAATGCGGAACAATATGTTCGTGAGCAAAGATGGCAAAAGGTAATAAGCATAGCTACGGTACTTGCATTAATCATATGTTGTTTAGGTTTATTTGGTCTTGCGCATCTTGCCACCCATCAGCGGATTAAAGAAATAGGCGTAAGAAAAGTGCTTGGAGCATCCGTAAATCAGATTGTATTTTTATTGTCAAGCGATTTTTTGAAATTAGTATGCATAGGTTTTTTAATCGCTGCGCCGGTAGCATGGTTGGTAATGAATAAATGGTTACAGGATTTTGCTTACCGCATAAATATAGGAGCCGGTGTTTTTATTACAGCAGGTTTTCTTGCCGTTATAGCCGCATTAACTGCTGTAAGTTTTCAATCCATTAAATCAGCGTTGGCAAACCCGGTGAAATCGCTCCGTACGGAATGAAGGCAGTAGTGAGTAGTAAGGAGGCAGAAGGATGGTGATCTCAAATTTCAAATTTCAAATTTTTATGCTGTTAAAACTTAGCTGGAGAAATATTATCAGAAACAAAGTTTTTTCTGTGATTAATATAACAGGACTGGCTACTGGAATTGCCGCAGCTTTATTGTTGTTTATTGTTGTGCGGTACGAATGGAGTTACGATACTTTTCAAAAGAATTATACAAACATTTATCGTGTAGCTACGCAAGATAAATTTGAAGATGGTATAAGTTACAATCCTGGCATACCAATACCGGCGCTGGAAGCACTACGGGTTAAATTTCCGCAAATTACATTTGGTGCTTTGCATGCTATTAATGGCAGCCAGGTAACGGTGCCCTCGGCAAATGGAAATGATAAAAAATTTATTGAAGATAAAGGGATATTTTTTTGTGATCCGGCTATGTTTTCTGTATTCAATTGGCGCTGGATACAGGGTAGTGCCGCTGTATTAAAAGAGCCTTACACAGTGGTGCTGAGTAAGCAGATAGCGGAGAAATATTTTCCGCAGGATGCTGCGCATGGCAGTGCAGAACAGGTAGTTGGTAAATTGATAAAACTTGATAACAGCATTACATTAAAGGTTAGTGGTGTCATAGAAAATCCGCCTGCCAATACCGATTTTCCGATGCATATACTTGCTTCGATGGAAACAGTGAAAAAAAATCCTGCCTTATACAATTATAATGAAGAATGGGGCAGCACATCCAGCAGTTATGAAATATTCGCATTACTGCCTCCCAATGTTTCTTCCGCTGCAATAGATCAACAGTTGATACCATTCAGTAACGAGCATTATCATAAAAGCGAAGGGGCAAAGGTGGCAGGCAAATCCAATTTCCTGCAACCATTATCACAGATACATTTTGACACAAGACTGGAACATTTTGGTGATCATCGCACCAGCAAAACTACTTTGTGGACACTCACTATGATAGGCGTATTTATATTGTTGATGGCTTGCATAAATTTTATTAACCTCTCTACCGCCCAGGCGGTTACCCGGTCAAAAGAAGTAGGCATAAGAAAAGTATTGGGCAGCAACAGGGGCAGCTTGTTCTGGCAGATTATGGGCGAAACAGGAATGCTGGTATTCATATCCGTTATACTTGCCATCGCGTTAGCATGGCTGGCTGTACCATTTGTAAAATATATCGTTTCTATAGAAGAAAAAATTCATCTCTTTTCTATTGCCAATATTTTGCTGACGATTGGTATAGGTATCGTAGTTACTTTTTTCGCAGGCATATATCCATCGTTCGTCATGTCTAAATTTAATCCTATCACAGCCTTAAAGAGCAAGATGATTGCTTCAGCGACAACAGGTGGAATATCGCTGCGCAGAAGTTTAGTGGTATTACAATTTTCTATTTCCCAAATATTGATAGTAGGCACAGTAGTAGCCGTAAGTCAAATGGATTTTGTTCGTAATGCAGATCTTGGATTTAATAAAGATGCTGTATTGGTTGTTAATCTTAGTACAGATAGCATCAGCGTAACAAAACAATTTGCATTTGAAGAAGAACTTAAGAAAGTGCCTGGTGTTCGTAATATATCGCTGGCGTCCGACCCGCCTGCATCGGATAATAACTGGTCGAGCAACTTTGCATTCAACCAAAAGCCAGATGAGAAGTTCCAGGTGTTTTTAAAGTTTGCCGATACCGGATACGTAAATACGTTTGGTTTGCAATTGATGGCGGGAAAAAACTATGAACCAAGTGATACTACAAGAGAAGGCCTGGTAAATGAAACAATGATGCACATGCTTGGCGTAAACAATCCTCAGGATATGGTTGGAAAAACCATACGTATAGGGGGAGGAAACTGGTATAACATAACAGGTGTTGTAAAAGATTTTAAAGCCAATTCACTTAAAAAAGAGGTAAAGCCCATTTTTATTGGTCCCTATAAACCTATATATGCTAAGGCTTCTATAAAGCTGCATTCAAACAATCTTACCGCTGCAAGGAGCCAGGTTGAAAAAGTTTTCAATAAGTATTTTCCTGAATACGCATACACTGATACTTTTTTGGATGACAGCATAAATGACTTTTACAAACAGGATGAACAGCTTGCCTTATTGTATAAAATTTTTGCGGGGCTGGCTATTTTTATTGCTTGTTTGGGTTTGTATGGACTGGTTTCATTTATGGCTGTTCAAAAAACAAGAGAAGTGGGAATAAGAAAAGTGTTAGGTGCATCGGTAAGCAGTATTGTGTATATGTTTTCAAAAGAGTTTACTATACTCATACTTGTATCATTTTTCATCGCGTTTCCGGCGGCATGGTATTTTATGCGCAACTGGCTTAACGATTTTCATTATCGCATTCCGCTTCATGCTGGGTTTTTCATAACCGCCGTAATCATCTCATTACTGATTGCATGGATATCCGTAGGTTATAAAGCCATCAGAGCAGCTCTGTCAAACCCGGTGAAGGCATTGAGAACGGAGTGACCTCACCCCCCGGCCCCTCACCACGCGGGGGGGAGGGGTGCCCAAAGACAAAACGCATGATAAAATGCAGCGTTGGGGAACGTGATGCTATAACACTACAAAAATGATTGTCTTTGGTTTGCCGATGATTTGGTAGATATGGAGAGAAGGCTTCAAATAGTTTTCTGTACGTCAGCGTGCAGGCACTGTACGTTTTCGTACACTTCTTTTGTAACAATAATTATAATGTGCTTATTTGTAAATACTTAGGTCAGTGGCACAACTATTGGCATTGATAAAAGCAATCAGCTTTCGGCTGTGAGCTTAAGTTTTTATCCGAAAGCTTGAGATCTCAAATCTCAAACCAGCCTGCCGGTAGGCAGGTTTCAAATCAACGCATGTTTAAAAATTATCTCAAAATCGCAATCAGGCAATTACGCAAAGAAAAGATGTATGCTTTTATAAAGATTGGTGGTTTTGCATTGAGCATGGCGGCTTGTTTATTAATTGCACTATATATAAAAGATGAGTTGAGCTACGATCAGTCGTGGAAAACGGCGGATCGTATTTATCGTATTACAGGTGAGTATAAGATGGATGGGAAATTGCAGACGGGTACTTCATGGCCGGCGCCTATGGCGAAAGTATTAAAGGAAGATTTTCCTGAGGTAGAAAATTCCGGCAGGTTGATGGCCAGTCCGCTGTTTTATGGTGCCGGCAGTAACCAGCTAAGAAGTTCCGACGTACAAGAGAATACCTTTGAAAGCGGATTTAGTTATGCCGACCAGAGCATGCTTGATATATTGGAAGTGCCTATGGTATATGGCGATAGAGCAAAGGCGCTTGCGGAGCCCAATACCATTGTAATGACTAAACGCAAAGCTGATAAATACTTTCCGGGACAGAATCCTGTGGGAAAAACAATGATCTTGAATGATGATACTAAAAGATTGTTTAAGGTAGGTGGTGTGATAGAAAATTTTCCTGCTACTTCTCATATCAAACATGATTTTTTCCTGACCATGACGGGTTACCAGCTTTGGGATGGAGAACAGTCAACCTGGATGGCGAGTAACTATGATACCTACGTTTTGCTGAAACCCGGCACTGATCCGGCACAGTTTCAAAATAAGCTCAAGCTTATAATGACAAAGTATTTTGTGCCTGCGTTGAGAGCCGATGGATTTACAAGAGCGGATGATATTGAAAAAAATGCTACGCTGTTTGCACAGTCTATTAAAAAAATACATTTGTATTCTGCCGGTATTGATGATGGATTGGAAAAAGGTGATATTAGATTTGTATGGTTGTTCGGCGCTATCGCTTGTTTCATTCTTATAATAGCCTGTATTAATTTTATTAATCTTTCTACAGCCAAATCTGCCAACAGGGCAAAGGAAATAGGGTTGCGCAAAGTTGTAGGTTCTTATCGCATAGGGCTTATTAAACAGTTTCTTACCGAATCTTTGATGTACAGTGTTTTCTCATTTATATTGGGAATCATCATCGCTGTTATATCATTACCTTTTTTCAATACCGTTGCTGGCAAATCATTAATCATTCCATGGACGCAATGGTGGTTGCTGCCAGTGATGGTTGTTGCCGCTTTAGTTATCGGAATAGTAGCAGGAGTGTATCCATCTTTTTATCTTTCTTCTTTTAAGCCAATAGAAGTATTAAAAGGACAACTGAGCCGTGGTACTAAAAATTCAATACTCAGAAATGGCCTGGTAGTTTTTCAATTCGCTACATCAATAATACTCATCATCAGTACATTGGTTATTTACAAACAAACCCATTACATCCTGCACAAAGAATCTGGTTTTGATAAAGACCAGGTTATGTTGATACAGGGAACCAATACACTTGGCGACAAAACAAAAAATTTCAAAGACGATTTGTTGAAATTATCGCAGGTACAATCTGTATCAGTTAGTGATTTTTTACCGATATCGGGCACAAAAAGAAATGGTAATACTTTTTATAAAGAGGGAAGAGTAAAGGAAGATCCGGGACAGGGCGGTCAGTACTGGAACGTTGACTATGACTATATTAAAACCATGGGCATGAAATTAACAGAAGGAAGAAATTTCTCACGGGATATGGCTTCTGACTCTGCTGCCGTGGTAATTAACCAAAGGATGGTTGAAAAATTAGGTTTAAAAAATCCGGTTGGGGCACGCATTACCAACAGCTACCAGGTTTTTACAGTAATTGGTGTAGTGCAGGATTTCAATTTTGAATCTGTTAAGCAGGAAGTAGGCCCGGTTTGCATGGTAGCTAATAAAGATAACCAGGCTTCTATCATCTCTGTAAAAATAAATGGTAAGGATGCGGCGAAGTCCGTAACAGCAATCTCTGCGCTGTGGAAAAGTTTTGCGCCTAATCAACCCGTGCGTTACACTTTTATGGATGAAAGTTTCGCTAACATGTATGCTGATGTGCAACGCACCGGAAATATATTTACCAGCTTTGCTGTACTGGCAATCATTATTGCTTGTTTAGGGCTGTTTGCATTGTCAGCATTTATGGCTGAACAACGCAATAAAGAAATAGGTATCCGCAAAGTATTGGGTGCAAGTGTGGTAGGAATAACCAGCATGTTATCAAAAGATTTTGTGAAGCTGGTGATGATTGCTATTGTAATTGCAACACCGGTGGCATGGTGGGCTATGACA
>JBGALP010000144.1:0-11820 GCA_044223805.1 Agriterribacter sp. | reverse complement strand
GTTGTAAAAAACGGCAACATGCTTTGCAATACCTCCGGATAAACAGGGGTAGTAGCATTGTTATCAAGATATATGGGGAGTTTAAGCATGGCAAAATGATGGTGCAAGATACGAATGAAAGGCAGAAGGTAAAGGTAAAAGGTGAAAGGTAAAGGGTAGAAGGTGAATACATTTAACACGAAGAAAACAAAGTCGCAAAAAAAAGCTACAAACTATAAATTTCTTTGTGTAGCTCCGTGTCTTTGTGGTTCAATGTATTAAAAAAGGCTGCCTTTCGACAACCTTTCCAGAAAACTTAACCAAAATAATTATGTGCTGTTACAATGCCTTTACCATTATATCTTTAAAGTATACCACACTTTTTGGATCGTGTGCCTGTATAGCGAATGTGCCGCTTGATATTAAACGACCCGGATGCCCTTCGGGAGCCTTTGCGCCATCTGGTTCTGTCCATTCAGTAATGGTTTGACCGTTAATTTTAGTTACTACATTTTTGCCTTCTACTTTTATATATAGCTCAAACCATTCATCATCTTTTACAAAAGTGGCTGAAGTATCTTTTATATCGTATAAACCTGCAGTTCTTTTCCAATCGGTATGAGAATTGTTTACCTGTACTTCAAAGCCTTTGTCAGGAAAACCTTTTGTTTGAAAAACAGTGTGAAAATAAAAACCGGAGTTTGACCCAGGCTTTGTTTTTACCTGCGCCTTGATCTCAAAGTTTTTGAAATCATGATTATTTACCGGTCCATCATAGTACAAATGAGAGCGTTTACCGGCAACTTTTATAGCGCCATCTTCAATGCTGAAGGATGGGCCTTCACTTTCTTTCCAGCCATCCAATGACTTGCCATCAAAGAGGCTCACCCATTGACCAGTGCTGTTAGTACTGCTACTATTGCTGCTTGTTGTTTTTTTCTGACTGCTGCACGCTGCAAGCAATATGA
Organism: Agriterribacter sp.; assembly: GCA_044223805.1. GTDB lineage: Bacteria > Bacteroidota > Bacteroidia > Chitinophagales > Chitinophagaceae > Agriterribacter. The sequence continues at coordinate 10,873 of JBGALP010000144.1, read as the reverse complement.
TTGCTGCAAAGAAGAAGATATTTTTTTTCACGATTGTAATTTGGGTGAAAGATAAAAGAAAAGACCGCAAAAATTGTTTTTTTTGCGGTCTTAACATATTAAAAGTCCAGTGTCCAACCTTTACGATACTCGCGTTTTACAAATCTGTTCACTTCTTCCAGGTTGGTAACCCGCATATTTTTATAATCCCAAAGCAATTTCATGTTCGCACCGGGATAATCATTGCCTTTTCCATTGGCTCTTGGTTTTGGCGTGTCGGCTGCTCTTATACCAAGATTTGCCATCAGTATCGCTTCTGTAAGCGGACCTGCTTTTTTAAATGGAGAACTTAACTCCATGTTGCCGTAACCGGCTATACAGCCTTCCACCCATTGTGCATAATGTCCGTCGGCACTGCCGGGAACACGCTTTATAGTTTGCGGAACTTTTACTTCGTTGTTTCTCGAAAGCGGGAGTAAGCGAGGATTGGCAGCGTACTCACTCGCCATCATCTTTCCTTTGGTACCTATAAATAAAATACCGCTGTTGCCATCACCAAATACTTCATCAGCACCCAGTTCCGCAGGACGTTCAGGCTTAATACCACCATCCATCCAGTGCATAATTACTTCACCCTTGGTTTTTTCTGTTTTGGGGAAGGTGAGTGTTGCATGGCTTGATGGAGGAAAACTATCGGGGAAGTAACCACGTTTTCCGAATGCGGTGAATACACTGGTTACAGATGCCTGCACGTCTAATGCATACTGCAGACCAAGAATTCTGAAAGGCGCTTCCATCAGGTGGCAGCCCAAATCGCCAAGTGCGCCGGTACCATAATCCCACCAGCCGCGCCAGCTACCCGGTATCAGGTTATCTACATAATCTTTTTGAGGGGCAGTACCCAACCATAAATCCCAATCCAGTTCTTTTGGAACGGCTGGTCTTGCTGTTGGCCATGCTATACCCTGCGGCCATATAGGCCTGTTGGTAAAAATATATACGCTTGTCACATCTCCAATAATGCCGGCATCAAACCATTCCTGCATCTGACGTACACCATCACCCGAAGATCCCTGGTTGCCCATTTGGGTAACTACTTTAAATTGGTCGGCAGCTTCCGTAAGTGCGCGTGCTTCAGCAATATCATGTGTTAATGGCTTTTGTACGTACACGTGCTTCTTTCTGCGCATAGCGGCCATAGCCACTACAGCGTGCGTATGATCTGGTGTTGATACAGAAACCGCATCAAACGATTTTGCCTCTTTATCAAACATCTCGCGCCAGTCTTTATAATACTTGGCTTTGGGAAATTTCTTTCTTGATTCTTCCGACATGCGGTCGTCTACATCACATAAAAAACCAATTTCGGCTTTACCACTTTCGTAAAAGTTGGCAAGATCTGAACGGCCTTTACCACCCACGCCCACACCGGCAACAATTAATTTGTCGCTGGGCGCTAAAAAGCCCTTACCTAATACATTGCGGGGAACTATCATAAAACCGGCAGCACCCATGGCTGTGTTCTTGATAAAATTCCTGCGTGATTTGTTTTTCTTTTCTGACATACGTACGATTTTTAAGCAATCAAAATTGAGAGAGATTTGTTTTAGAGAGACTAAGCATTTATAAGTCTACTCAAAATAAGGGGATTTAATTTATTAATAACCATTAAGAAATTAAGGCGTATTATCATTTCTTTTAATTTCCTTAACTCCTTAATGGTTATGGGTTTAAGAATTTCTTTAAACCACTACGTACAAGGTATAAGTGCGTAAAACATGCTGGTGGTTATTGCATCATACTGTAATGAGCATATAAGTTCCCAATCCTGTACTCAAACTCCGCGGAAGTACCCGGTGTGAGTTTTGTTGCTTTAAGCATGCCATATACTATATCAGAAGCATTTCCTCCATTTACAATTTTAAATACAAATACTCCCTCACCATTTGAAGGATCAATGCTTGTAAGAGGGGAACCCGCATTAAACTCCGTTTTTGCTGCAGTAACACTATTAAGATTGTAAGTAGCAATGGTAGAAGGAACAAAAGAAATTCCTTTACCTCCGGTAGCCCAGGCTGATCCTTGCGATATGGTAAGATTTGCACCTAAAGTTATTATGGCGTTTGCATCGGTTGAAGCTGCTACAGCGCCTTTCAGTAAATTAAAACCATCAGTAGTGGCACCTGGTTTAAGCGTTCCTGATTTTTTTACAAAAAAGTAGGGGCTGCTTGCTACCACTGTTTTTATTATTTCATCTGTGTATCCATTATGGGTTGTAGAAAAAGAGTAAAACATTGTGTCTTTACCCAAAGCAAAATCATCGCCTGATACGTCTATCATATCTCCCGCGGCAAAACTACCCACATCCTGCCATGCATCGTTGGTGCCATTTTTTCTTTTTACCACCACATCGCCAGCATAGGGTGCTGCGGCAGGGGTAACCGTTACTATAAAACTGGCTGTGCCGGCCTCTCTGATTATTTCCACATCGCTACCGTTATATTTTGGATTGGATACGGTGGTTGCCTGTTTAAGATTAACCCTGAAAGTGGCAGCATCTGTTTTGCCTGCGAAAGTTACGGTAACGTAGTCACCTACAGCGTTCAGTTTTGCCTCAGTTCGTGTATAACTGATGGTTGCTTTAAGGTCGCTGCCCAGTGTTACTTCTTTTTGTGTACCCGCCATAGGCAGTAATTGTTGTGCACCTCCGTTTGGCGGTGTTTGCAGTTGTAACAACTCTATTTTCATTACATCTCCTTCTTTAGCATTCGGAAGATAGGAAGTAACAGTAAATCCATCGTCAAGTGTAGTAATACCTGCTGAAGTTGTTTTGGCAACGCCGGTAATAACTACGTTTCCGTTTTCGTCTGTTGGCACTTCATAATAAGGCTGCTTTGTGCAACTCCATAAAGAAGCAAGCACAAGTATTATGATTGAATTTTTTATATATGTCTTCATTGTATGATAATTATTAGATAGTCAATTTTTTATTGTCCAGCCTGCTTTGGCAGGTATCCGAAATTTTGCATGCACTGCGCATTATTAATGATTTCAGTACCCGAAACAGGAGAAAGCAAATTCATCGGTCCAAATTCAAAACTGAAATCACCGGGGCGATGACCAAAGAAGGATTCAATGGATGCAAACTGACCTTCACCATCCACAAGGCACATGCGTGTACGGCGCTGATCCCACAACATTTTGTTTTCAAAAACCAACTCGTATGCGCGTTCGCTCATAATGCTCAGCAGGTTTATGTCAGTGACCCTGTAAGCTGGTAATAGCGCTCTTGCTCTTACCATGTTTATGCCTTTGATAATATCATCATCGTTTACTCCTTCTCCCAATGATTTTAAAGTCCAGTTTACTTCAGTAAGCATCAGTAAAATGTCTGCATACCTGTAAAAGCTCCAGTTCAAACCAGATTGCCCGGTTACTTTAATGGCGCTTTGGTCATAAAATTTATAGAGGTAAGGCATGTTGAATTTTTCGGCAGGTCCTTGCGATGGGTCATACTTGGTAGACCTGGTGTCTGAAAAATAAAACATCTGTCTGTCCTGTATCCTTTTATCTGCCGGATTGTAAGAGTTGAAATACTGCTGGCTGGGAATAAAAGTGCCATACTCATCGCCAAACATAGATACATGGCTGAGCCCAGGCAATGCCGCCGGAATAATGCCGTTGTTGGTAACACCACTTAAATACTGCGCCTGGAAAATAGCTTCGCCGCTGTTGTTTTTTGCAGGATCGTGCAAGTCATCATAAGTGCCCAAAGTGTAGGCGCCGTATAATACATTCAGGTTGGCTTGCGCCTTTTTTAAAAAATCTTTTGCTGAAGTTGAATTTACCGGGTATGCACTTGCAGACCATGAGCCTTCAACACACCAGTTTTTATCGGGAGCAGAAGCAACTTCCTGGTAGGGGTAACCCGCGCAGGTTAAATATACATCTGCCAATACCGCGCGGGAAACATGTTTGGTAACTCTTCCATTGGTTGAACGTGCATCAGCCAGCGGACTGTTCACAGCAAATTCAAGATCAGGAATAATTACTTCATCATAAATCTGCTTTAAGGAAGTGCGGGGCAATTGAACGCTGTCGAGTGTGCTTACAACTGTGGTTGTTAACGGTACATCGCCAAAATAACGAACAAGGCAGAAATAATACCATGCTCTTAGTGTTCGTATCTCAGCCAATGCACTTTGAATCTCGGCATCAGACCATTCCTTGATACCGGGTAATTTAGCAATAGCAAAATTACAATCCCTCACACCCTGGTACCAGTTGTTCCACTGGTTGTTAAAATCTCCCAATAGATCACCTGAGATCTGGTTGGTTTGAAACTTCCAGATCTGCACATGTGTATCTGATGTATACGCTTTACCTGTTGGGTATTCAAGCGTTGCGGGCAGGTAATTACCCCAGTCGTCAGCGCCACCTGTCCATGAAGCCAGTGAGCGGTAAGGTCCCACAATAAGCGCAGCGCCTTCCTGGGCTGTTGTAAAATTGGTTTGATCCGTCATGTTGCCGGTAGGCACTTCATCCAGGAACTTTTTGCAACTTCCCGATAGTATGATGATAAGGGTAAGTATTGCCTGGTATTTAAAAAACTGTATGATTCTTTTATTTGAATACATGATAATACGCTTTAAGAATTAGAAACTAACATTAACACCGAAGCTGTAAATAGAAGGATTGGGATACTGGTATTTATCCACGTTGGGAACCAATCCATATTGTTTATCCAAAGAACTTCCTTCGGGGTCGTAGCCTTCTACATTTGTTATTAAAAAGAAGTTAGCTGCCGAAACGTATGCTCTTATCTTTTGCAACTTCCATGCTTGCACCGGGAAGGAGTAACCTATAGTTGCTGAACCACCTCTTACAAAAGATGCATCGCTTATCATGTGGGTATCAGGATAGGATTGGTAATATGCACCGCCATTTCCTGGCCTCATCTGGGCGATCATGGTGTTTTGAGCTGTTGGTCTCCATGCCTGCAATGTGCTGTTTAAGCCGCCCGATACCAATTGCCTGTCTTCTGCAGATTCATGCACAAACGCTTTATTTACGCCGGTTACAATCTGGATGTTGATGCTCGCGTCGAACCTTTTGTATTTAAAACTGTTATTAAAGCCTGCCAACACTTTTGGGAAGGAACGCCCGATAATACCACCGTCAGAAAATAAATCAATTTTACCATCATCATTTCTGTCGAGGAATTTCAGATCACCGGGCAACATGCCGTAGCGGGCTGCCAGAGAGGCTTCTTCTGTGCTGAAGGTGCCAAGGCGCGTAAGACCAAAGAATGAACCTATGGGTTCGCCTACTTTTAATATGGATGTACCATTACCTGCACCGGTTTGTACGTAAATAGGCGCACCTGTGGGCCCGAGTGCCAGAATTTTATTTTGGTTAAGACTTACAGAAATATCGGTATTCCACTTAAAATCAGGACCGTCTATTATAGCAGCGTTCACTCCAAACTCCCAGCCTTTATTTTCAACAGAGCCATAGTTCATTTTAGCTGTACCGGTAGTGGTAGACCGTGGTAAAGGCACATCAAGCAACATGTCTTTGGTTACTTTGTAGTAATAATCTATGTTAAGATTTACCCTTCCATTTAATATACCTATTTCAAGTCCGGCATCGTATTGCGTAGTAGATTCCCATTTCAAATCAGGGTTACCCATTTGAGCAGGGAATATACCCGTTTGAGAAGAGTTGCCTAATACTACGGAGCCTACACCAACATAAGTTTGCGATACATAACTACCAATTTCCTGGTTACCCGTTTTGCCTACGCTGGCTCTTATCTTTAACTCATTAATTCCCTTAACATCCTGCATAAATTTTTCCTGGGAAACCCTCCATGCCGCACCTGCAGAAGGAAAGAAACCATACTTACTGTTTGGTCCGAATTTGGATGAGCCGTCTATACGACCTGTAGCGGTAAGTAAGTACTTGTTTTTATAGGTATAGTTAGCTCTTGCAAAGTAAGAGTTCAAGGAACTTTTACCATCGCTGCTGCCTGGTACCGGGCGTGTTTGCGCACCCGCTCCTATATTATGCCACTCGTAAAAGTTAGAGAAGAATACAGAGTTGGATGTATTAAGATACTCCCAGTTAAACTGAGTCCACGCCAAACCGAGCATAGCATTTACTTTATGCCCGTCGCCTATTTTCTTATCGTAATTGAAGTAGTATTGATTTTGCCAGTAAAAAGTGCTTTGCGTATTGATGGTTGCCGTTCCGTTGCCCCCGTACAATTTGCCGCTGTAACCGTTGTATTTATAAGCGTTATAGTCAACAGAGAAGTCGGTCTTCAAACTCAAATCGGGAGTGATCTTTGCATTCAGTGCTATACTTCCGGTAGTTTGGTCACGGTTGGTATAAGCGGATATCTGCGATCTTCTGAATACAATATTGTACCACTGTTCACCCACATTAAAGTCGGAGTTGGTTCCCCACCTGTTGGCATAAATACCAATATTAGGATCATTAGGATATTGCACCGGAAGAATGCTCCATACCTCTGCCGTTGACCTGGTAATACCATCATCATTGGTTTCCTGGCTGCGGGCATAAGAAACATTGGTGCTCATATCGAGCCATTTCGTAATTTTTACATCACCGGTAATTCTTGCACTGTATCTTTTAAACCACGATTTTGTCATTAAACCGCGTTGATCAGTATATCCTAAAGAAGCGGAGTATTTAGCATTCTCACTTCCGCCTCTTATATCAATGTGGTGATTATTATTGGTAGATGATTTAAATGCGAGGTCTTCCCAATTGGTGTTATAGATGGGTTTATAATAGTTGCCGTCTTTACCAACAAGGTCTAACATATACCCTCCTTTTTCAACTTTCTCAAATAACCACGGCATTTCTGAATAGGATAAACCGCTGGCATATGCACCTCTGAAATCTTTTGCGCGATTGATGGTGCCATACTTATCTCCATTGGCCATAGCCTGTTCATATACATACATCAGTTGATCTGCATCCATTGCATATAAATGGCGTTGCAAAATGTTACGTGAAATACTGCCGCTGTAATCAACCTGTGTTTTACCGCTTACCCCTCTTTTGGTGGAGATCATAATTACGCCATTTGCACCACGGGCTCCATATATAGCGGTGGCTGATGCATCTTTCAACACCTCCATTGAAACGATATCTTCAGGGTTTAGCGTAGACAATGCGTTTGCTACGCCGATAATTCCATCTACTACAAACAATGGATCACTGCTGGTGTTGATAGAATTTGTACCGCGAATCCTGATCATGGGTTTGCCGCCAGGAACACCACTACCCTGGTTAACAACCTGTACGCCGGCAATTTTTCCCTGTAAACCATTTCCTACGTTAGCAATTGGCCTGTCAACCAGTTTCTCGGCCTTAATTTGTGCCACAGAACCAACGAGGTCACTTTTCTTTTGCGTACCATATCCTACAACCACTATATCGCTCAGCCCTTCAATAGAATCTTCCAGCGAAATGGTAAGGTTGTTTTTTGCATCTACCATTTGTGTTTTAAAACCAACAAATGATATGGTGAGTTTTACCTTACGATCAGTATCTACCGTAATGATGAACCTGCCTTCTTTATCTGTAGTAGTACCACGTCCGGTTCCTGTAACGGTTATAGATACCCCTTCCAACGGAAGCCCATTCTTGTCAACTACTTTTCCCCTGATTTCAGAAGGGGGCGTTTCTTCAGATGGCGAGAGTTCAGCTTCTTCAGCTTCCTCATTTGTTTTTGGCTGAATTACGATTGTATTTTTTACAATAGAGTAGCTGAGCTGCTTGTTTTTTAAGCAGGCTTCAAGAGCTTCCTCAATAGATACATTCTGCAATTTTACGTTTAAAGAACCCGCGTTATCAATAAGTTCACGGTTGTAAAAAAACAAGTAATCCGATTGCTTTTCAATGCTTTTTAACACCTCGGCAAGCGGAACATTTTTTTTAACTAAAGTAATTTTTTGTGCAAAGCCTTCCGCATGCACCTGAACGGTGAGGTACAAAAGCATTGCAATAGTTAATTTCATAACTAGAAATAATTTAGACAGGTTTGTTGTAGTACATAGCCTGCGCTTGTACCAAGCAGAAAAGTTCATAAATTTGAAATTGGGTTATAAAATTGTTTGACGCACAGACAAATTTTTGCCCTTCGGCCAGTGATGCTCTAACATCGCTGGCTTCTTTTTACCGGGTAAATTTCAGGTTACCTGGTATGGCAAATCGTTAGTTTTTTAGTTTGGTTGTTCTGTTTTTTTAGTTATTGTTTTGGTTTAAGTGTTATAGAATATGGTTATTGAACATGTATGGTTTTTCCTTTAACAGTAAATTCAACACCGCTTAATTTCAGTATTTCCAATACTTCTGAAATATCAGCATACCTGCTGATCTTACCATCAAATTTGGTTGCAGGATATATCCCTTTATACACAACATCTACATCGTACCACCTGCTTATTTCTTTCATAATACTTTTTATGTCTTCATTTTCAAAAAGAAAAATGCCCTCTTTCCATGCAATCGCCTGCTCTACATCAGCATTTTTTATCATGCTGATGTGGTTATCATTATAAACAACCGCCTGTTCGCCTGGTTCGAGTAACTGCGATTTATTTCCTTTTTCAATCTTAACTGATCCATGTTTCAGCGTAACCTTAAACATGTCTTCAGCCTCATAGGCATTAACATTAAAAGCAGTACCTAATACACGCACAGTAGCATCTTCACCTTCCGAAGATTTTACATGAACTGTAAAGGGAATTCTTGTTTTTTTATCTTTTGCATATAACTTCTTCACTTTAAAGAAGGCTTCCCCGGTTAGTTCTACTATTCTTTCCCTATTAATTGGTGCAGTAGAAAATCGAATAGATGACGCCGCATTCAGCCACACAGTTGAACCATCAGGTAATAATACCTGGAATTGTCCGCCCCTTGGCGTTGTAAGTTTATGATATGCTGATCCTTTTTGTGTTGCTGTGATATTTTTATAAATCAGTACGCCATTTTCTTTTTGAACCAGGATATGGTTATTATTTTTTACAACACCATCGCTCACTTCATCAAGCTTTACAACGCTGCCATCATCTAACGTTAAAGATGCTTTATTGCCACCAGGGTGTATAAGTACTATTTGCTGACTGTTAACGGCAGTTTTGTTTTTTTTGACAACAGTTGTTTTAAACCAAATGCCTGCTATAGCCATTATCACAGCAAACGCTGCAGCAATGCTAAACCAGCGGCGCAACGGTTTCCTGCCAATGTTTACCTGGGCAGCAGGCTTTTTTTGTAAAATGTTGTTTAATATTTTATAAGAGGAATCGCCGCTTATTTCTTTTTCACGAAACATCTTATTGGCAACATCTTCAATAATGTCCATTACCTGGTTTTCATTACCGGCATCAGCAATAAGCTCCATCAATTCCCTCTGCTCATCAGGAGTGATTTTACCTTGCAGATAGAGTGCAAACAAATATTCCAGACGGAATTTGGACATAATAAATTGAATGATATTAACCCAATGTATAAGTACTAGAGAAGTTTAAAAGAAAAAAGGGTGGGTGTAGCGTAAAAAAAATTAGTAAAAAGAAATAAATGCGTGAATAATCAAAAGGAAGTTTGCGCCAAAGTGTGTTAAACAATAAGCTCTTATGCTTTTCATGGCTTGTGCTAAGTGAAACTTAATGGTATCGGGAGCCACATTAAGCACATTGGCGGCTTCATCTCTTTTTAATCCGTTTTCCTTAACCAGGATATATACTTTTTGCTGCTGTTGCGGGAGGCGTCTAACTGCTTTATTCAACACACGTCCATATTCTTTTTCAAGCAAAAGATCTTCAAGATTACCGGTAGAAGCTTCGGTTTCTTCCGTTATAACCGATACCGCTTTTTTTGCTTTTTCCTTCAGCGATTTATATACAAGATGCTTTGTAATAGTGAGAAGATAGGCCTTGAAGTGATCAATCTTTATAAGGGCATCACGTTTTACCCAGATGATCATAAATACTTCCTGAACAATTTCTTCTGATGATATATCGCAATGCGTAAACTTATGCGCTACATTGTATACATGATTTTTATACTTATTAAATAATGATTCAAATGCCTGTTCATCATCTTTAGAGATGGCATGCAGCAGTTTTTTTTCGCTATCAGCAGGTTGGTTAAATAGGCGGAAAGGCATTATGGCTAAGCTAAAAATGATCAAATGAATCAAGATTAGTTTTGAAAGCGTACGGATTTTCTAAGGTAGGCGTTTTTCTATTTCAAATAATAACATCAACAATTTTGTTGAAAAAAATATAATGTTGGAACGCTAAACAGTACAGCTTTTTACTTATGAATAGTAGTGGTATCCTTTGGTGGATTGCGACCAATAAAAGGATATTGCTCAAGATTCATTACCTGTCCGCTGATAGGCCCGGATTCATCAGAAAGCCAGAAGATAGCGGCTGCAGCAATTTCTGCAGGCCAAATAATTCGTCCTGACGGGGCATATACTTTCGGAAGATCTTTGTACCAGTCTTCACCTAATCCGTGCTGTCTTTTACGAATGGTTTCGTTTTCTGTTAGTACCCATCCGGGGTTGATTTGATTTACTCTTACGCCTTCTTCGCGAAATAAAGTATCACCAAGATTTTGTGTAAGCGTCATTAGCCCACCCTTGGATACACTATACGCAAAAAGATTAGGTTCGCCGCTATATGAATTTACTGAGCCGATATTCAGTACTGATCCTCTTTGTAAATGAAGATGCGGCAGTGCGGCTTTTATTAGTGCAAAAGGAGCAATGGTATTAACTTCTATTATTTTTCGCAGCAGAACGGTATCGGTAGTATGGATATTTGAAGATGCTACTATGGCGGCATTGTTT
>JBGALP010000143.1:0-11942 GCA_044223805.1 Agriterribacter sp. | reverse complement strand
GAATAATCTTTTCGTAGATTTCTTAGCGAATGAAGATAGTAGTGAACTGGATAAAACAGTTGCTGATCTCAATGCTGCTATTACACCTCAGATTAATTGCACCGATTGTGGTAATTGTTGCAAGAGCCTGATGATAGTAGTAGGAGAGCGCGATGCCAATGATTTATCCGGCCATTTAAAACAATCCAGGGAAGCTTTTGACGCGGAATACCTGGAGAAAGGCATGAATGGATTAATGATTATGAAAACCATGCCTTGTGCTTTTTTATCTGATAATAAGTGTGCTGTTTATGAACACAGGTATGAAGGATGCCGCGAGTTTCCGGCATTGCATGTACCTGATTTTAAAAAAAGGCTGTTTACCATTTTTATGCATTATGGCCGCTGCCCTATTATTTTTAATGTGGTCGAGGCATTAAAAAAACAACTGCATTTTAATAATGCGTAATACTTGTTATTCTCAATTTTCTTCTGGCGCAAGTCTTGTCGCAGAGCTTTGTGTTCGGGCAGACTTGTGCCTGTATATTACTTGATTTTGCCGTTAGTATTATTTGCCAGATAAATAATATTCGAGCACGGATATAGCTTGGCTGCAAGCCCCATGCTACTAAACCTGCACTATACGAGGGATTGATAAAATGCAATTAGATAATCAATAACTATTTCTTTGTCTTTCATACACTAACTTTAGATGAGGGTACTGAAGCTCTGGCGCAGGTTTTGTAGCATAAGCTTCGCAGCATAGCCAGACCTGTGCCAGAGTATTACTTGTTTTGCATTTAAAGCGTTATCGTATAATTGTAGCACAGTTTTTAATCAAACACTATAACCATGAGCACCAAATATAAGTTCACCGACCGACAAGCCTCATATTTTGTCACATCAACAGTAGTAGGTTGGATAGATATATTTACAAGAGATATTTATAGAACTATCCTGCTAGACAGTTTTAAGTTTTGCCAGAAAAACCAGGGCCTACAAATTCATGCATGGGTTTTAATGACAAATCACTTCCATATGATTTACTCCTGCATTAATAATGATCCTGGTATGGTAATGAAAAATATTAAAAGCCATACAGCCATCAAGCTGATTGACACCATAATTAATAACTCAAGAGAAAGCAGGAAGGACTGGATGCTTAACCTGTTTGAGGAATATGGAAAGGAGAAGCAATCAAATCATAGATACCAGTTTTGGATACACGAAAATCACCCCGTCTTGATAACTGATCACGATATGCTGCAACAAAAAATGTTATATCTCCATGAAAATCCTGTGAGAGCAGGTTATGTTATAGAGCCTGAGCATTGGAAATATAGTAGCGCTATCGACTATTATACTACAAACCGCAAGGGGCTTTTAGACCTTGTGAATGTGTTTTAATACTTTGCAAATTGTATTCTGGATCAAGTCTTGTAACAGCGCATTGCGTTTGGCTAAACTTTTAAGGTTTGTTACTTATTTTAAGCCAAGACAAGTAATGCCTTAGCACAGGTCTGGCTTGGCTGCGAAACCCATGCTACCAAACCTGCGCTATAGCGTGTATTGTAGCGGAACGTTGTGTTTGGCCAGACTTGTGCCTGTATCTTACTTGATTTTTAGTTAGTATTATTTGCCAAACAAGTAATGCGCTAGCACAGGTCAGGCCCGGCTGCAAAGCTCATGCTACCAAACCTGAGCTATAGCGTCGTTAAATTTTATTTTTAAAAATTGTTATTGTTTGTATAAAGGACAGGAGTGGTAAGTGTAATTGCTTATGCGTTGCCGTTAGCTCAAACTCAGCGCTACTATACCGCCGAGTATCAGCACGCTGGCTATCAGTCTCCGCTTGCCGTCTTCTTCATTAAATACACGGGAGCCCATAAATACACCCAGCAAAATACTGGTTTCACGTGCAGGTGCCACCACCGTTAGCGGTGCGTACTTTAATGCTTCCAGTACCAGTATGTATGCTGCGCTGCTCATTACAGCAATGGCAACAATAATCCATTTATTTGTTTTTATTTCGCGTTTCAATTCTTCTTTTTGCGGTAATACAAAAGGAGCCAATATAACAACGCTGAACAAATTGGTCGTCATGGTAAATATTACGGGAGAGAGCGCATAATTTTTTACGGCGAGCGTATCATTAAAAGTATACAAGGCAATAAACAATCCTGTAAGTATGCCCCATATAATACCAGTTTTTATTTTGCTGTTGTTTCCTTTATTAAAACTTAAACCGGTTATAATAAATACGCCGCCTACTATCAGCAACAATCCCAATACCGCACTCCACTTTAATGGTTCGTGCAAAAACAATATAGCGGCTATAAAAGAAACCACCGGTCCTGAGCCGCGGGCAAGCGGGTATACTACGGAAAGATCGGCGCTCCGGTAACCTTTCTGCAACACCATAAAATAACCGAGGTGCAGCAATGAGCTGCTTAACGAAAACCAGAGTAAGGAATGCGACCAGGTAATATGTTCCCTGCTTAACAGGAAGACTAGAACAGGCAGGTATAAAATATTACCTGCTATATATTGTAGCCAGATCAAAGGCGCTTTACCTTTTGTTTTTTTCGCCAGTAAGTTCCAGGAAGCATGTAGTACAGCAGCAATGAGTACGAGAACAAGAACGTATACGCTCATAGTAGTTCAGGATGAAATGCAGGGTATTAATGAAGCTGCAAAGTAGTTATTATTCCTGTTATTTGGATTTGTGTCAATTGAGTAATATGCTCGAACAACCTGTCCCGCGGTATTCTGGCGCAAGTTTAGTAGCAGCGATTCGTGTGTAGGCAGACTTGTGTCAGCCAGTTACTTGATTTAATGTCATTCGGGATTGTGCTGCACAAGTAATATGAAAGCACAACTTGTCCCGCTCTTGCGGGAGGTCTGGCCAGGCACCATACCCGTGCGACAAAACCTCCGCCAGATTGGTATACATCGGGATCCCGTCACTCCGTACGAAGTGACTTCACAGGGTTTGCCAGTGCGGCTTTTATTGCCTGAAAGCTGATGGTAGCTAATGCGATAATTATCGCGGCACATCCGCCTGCGGCGAATAACCACCAACTGATATGGATGCGGTATACATAATCCTGCAACCATTGGTGCATATAATACCAGGTAAGCGGTGTGGCAATTACGAATGCTATAGCAATGAGTACGACGAATTCTTTTGAAAACAAATAAACAATATTGGCTGCGGTAGCGCCCAGCACTTTACGAATGCCTACTTCTTTTAGACGCTGTAACGCCATAAAGGAGGCTAACCCATACAACCCAAGACAGCTTAGGAATATGGCGATAGCCGCAAAAATATTATATAACTGCGATAACTGGTTTTCCTGTTTGTAAAAGCCCGCTATTTTTTCATCGAGGAACCTGTACTCATATACAAAGTTGGGAAAGGTTTGCTCCCATATGGTTTTAACCGATTGCAGTGTGGATGATATGTTTTTTGTTTCCAGTTTTATTCCCGCTACACTGTACATGGTAACATTTGTGGTAACCAGCAAGGGAGCGAGATCATTGCGGAATGACCGGTTGTTAAAATCTTTCAACACACCAACAACAGGACATTTTATCCGGTCACCCCATATGCTTATTTCTTTGTTCAATATTTCTTCAGGGCTTTTAAATCCAAGACTTTTTACAAGCGATTCATTCACCAGGAACTCTCTTGTCATGCTAGAGGGTTGCAGATTTCTACCGGCCACCAATTGTAATTTATAAGCCGGTACATATGTATCGTCGGCGAATTTAGTAATGGCTTTAAATGCCGCTTCTTTTGTTGCATGGTCAAATTTGAATGTGCTCCACACATCGTCCGCGTTTTCAACCGGCGTGTTGGAGCTGAAGCTAACCGCCTGCACTCCGTTTACTGATAATAACTGTTGTTTTAAATAATCCGCCCTGGTGAACCATAAGCTATCTACACGAAAAGGCACATTTACAATAGCATCCTTATCGAAGCCCAGGGGCTGATCCATAAAATAATGCATCTGCTTTATAATGATGAGCGTTCCGATAATGAGCGCCTGCGCGATGATGAATTGAAACACCACCAATCCTCTTCTTAATGAAATGCCTTTTAATGTGTTTGAGGTGAGTTTACTTTTTAATGCATTAATAGGGTTGAAACGCGATAAAACAACGGAAGGATAAAAACCTGCCAATGCGGTTACCACAATTGTTACCGCCAGCAGAAATAAAATAATGGTTGGATTGTTCAGTACATTAAATGAAAGCGACAGTTCCAGCAACTGATTTACCGAAGGCAATACCAGCGCCGTAGCTATTGCTGCTAATATTACTGCGGTTGTTACTAACAGGAACGTTTCTGTAATGAACTGGATCTGTAATTGCGCTTTATTACTGCCCAACACTTTTCGTACGCCTACTTCTTTTGCACGGTTAACAGCCTGCGCGGTAGAAAGGTTGATAAAGTTTACGCACGCAATCAGCAGAATGAACGCGGCGATCAACCACAAAACATTCAGCAGTTCGCGACTGATGGCCTTGTTACTGTAATTGCCTGTTTGTGTATCATAATGCACGGCGGTTAAGGGTTGTATAATATGCCGATCCTTATTATCGGGCGATTGCACTTTTTTTGCATATGCGCTTAACTGCTGATTAAAGTTGCTTACAGCAATATCAGGCGGCATCATTACGTAGCAGCCAAAGCCCGTATTGGTTCTGTCTTCCCAATCTGTGGATGTTGCCATCAAACTTTCTGTAAACCCTGTGCCATAAGCTACAACCAATTTTAACTGAAAGTCTGTATTAGCGGGTATGGGTGCCAGTATGCCTGACACTTTCAATATTTCTGTGCCATGTTCGAATATATAGCCACCTACTTCTATCTTAATAATTTTGCCTATTACCTTTTGCCAGTCACCATCCACGGCAGCCTCCGGAAAATATTTTTCTGCAATCTCTTTTGTGAGCAAAACATTGTTTGGTTCTTTTAGCGAAACATACGAACCTGCGAGTAGTGGAAAATCAAACATGGAAAAAAACGAAGGCGAAGTAAAAAACACACCTTTGTTTTCTTTAAACTGTTTAACTACAGTTCCATTATCGTCGGGGATCAACAGCTTATCATCGTGGCTTGCAAAAACCGGGGCTACCTGTTCTATTTGCGGAAAAGCCGTTTTTAAAGCAGCCGGCATGGGGAAAGGAACATCTTTTCCATAAGAGATATTGGTAGCATCGGAAGGATGGTATTCAGTTAACACGCGGTATACGCGATTTTTATTGGTGTGAAAATTATCGAAGCTTGTTTGGTATTGTATAATGATAAAGATGATTATACAAACAGCAATACCAACAGCCAGCCCGGTTATATTAATAACAGTGTAATTGCGGTTACGGATTAAACTCCTGAAAGCAATTTTCACATTGTGTCCTGCGGGGAAATAATTGCGGATCATACCTGCTTGTTTAAATGTTTCGGTTAGTGATGCGTAAGTATATCAGTACGATAGCAAAACCCTGTGCACTGAAAAATGTGCCAAAGTGTTATTGGATTGAAAGTGAGTAAATTACAAGATGAGAGTATACGAAACTGTTCGTTTTTGATACAGGCATGGTTTGTTTTTGATACAATCAGGCACAAGAGGCAGGGACTATGCAGGTTTGATGGAAAAATATTTACCGGGTTCACCAATTAATAGCAGTATCTAATAACCAGGATTTGTGAATAAAACACCAGAGCGGTTGGTGGTGCTTTAGCGGTCATAATTTTAGGCAGGCTGTTTTGTTTTAGATTTAAGCGCGAAACCGGAAAGAAATGATGTAACAATAACTAACACTAACAGGAATGTTTTTTTCATTTCGTTGAATTTCGGTTGAGTGTAACGGTTAGTTTCAATTAACGACTGATCAATTGCTTTTTATCTTTTTAATCCTTAGGTTCCCACAGCTCAATTTTATTTCCTTCCATGTCAACAATATGAACAAACTTTCCGTAATCATAGCTTTCTATTTCATCTACAATGGTTACGCCTTCTTTTTTTAATTCTTCTACCAACGCCTCCAGGTCGGCCACCCTGTAATTGATCATGAATTCTTTTGTGGAGGGTGCAAAATATTTTGTTGATTCAGCAAATGGGCTCCATTGCGTTGAACCTTTTATGGCTGGGTCTTCTGCATCCCGCCATTCAAAAGTGGCTCCATAATCATTCGTATCTAACCCAAGATGGGTTTTATACCAATCCTTCATTTTACCAGGGTCTTTGCATTTAAAAAAAATGCCACCTATACCAGTTACCTTTTTCATATTTTGTATGTGTTAAAAATTAAAAATTGTACTGACAAGCTTTTATTGATTTCTTTCAAGGTTGTTATTATTGTAAGCAGTGGATGTTGCTCCTGTTGCCTTACGCATAAATATACAAAAGGTTAAAAAGAGTGGTTTAAAAAGATGACATGGATTTTCATTATTTGGGTTAGCAACGTACAAGTATTAGCCACCATTGCGCTATTTGTTATCAGCTAAAGATTATCGTTATACAAAAGAATGCCTTCCAATACTCCTTTGGATAAAGACTGTTTAGTAAAATACACTGACTTGTTGGCTTTCAGTTCTTCCATTTCAGGACTGTAGTTAGCTACCACAATTCCTTTTGTTTTACCCGTGAGCATATCTTTATCATTGCCACTGTTGCCCGCGGTAATAAACTGTTCCAGTGGTACTTCCCATTTATAACTCAGGTATCTCACCGCATTTCCCTTGCTGGCCCGAAAGGGAAGTAAATCAAGAAACTTATTTTCTGTGAGCAAAATTTTTGCTCTTAGTTTTTTATCGTCCAGAAATTTGTACAGGTTGGCAAGATCATCATCGTTAAAACCGGGATCAACATAGTAGCTGAGCTTAAATCTTCTTTGTGCTATATCTTCCTGTAGGGTAATACCGGGAAACGACAGCAGCGCTTCCTGTAGTTCTTTTCTTTTCCATTTAAAATTGATATGGCTTTCCCATCCATGATCTGGAATAAATTTACTGGTGTAATACATCTCAGAACCCGCTGCACAAATCAAAATATCTGGCTCAGGAAGCGGGTATTGTTGCAGTGCCTGTTCCGTTAATTGTTTGTTTCGCCCGCTGGCAATACCAAATACTATTTCACTTTTTCTTTTTGTGATCCATTGATACAACTCTTTCAGCCCATCTATATTTTCGCCTTCCACTAAAGTGCCGTCAAGATCGCAGATGATGAATTGTGTTGCCTTCATCAATTTCTTTCCAAATACTAATTTGCCTGGTTCAGCCTCTTCGTATTGTGAGGTTTTAATCTGGAACAGGTTGGCCACAACCTCTACATATTTATTACAATGCGCCTCCCATGAGTACAACTGGTTAGTGGCTACAATGCCGTTACTGGAATATTTTTCCCACAATTGCTGATCAGCGATAATTTTTTTTATTGCGCCTGCAATCGCTTCAGGGTCTTCTACATCTACCAGTATGCCATTATCGCAATGCGTAAGAATTTCCATGGGACCACCCGTGGGTGAAGCTATAACAGGCAATCCACAGGCGGCTGCTTCCACAATGGTAAGTCCGAAGTTTTCACCCGGTGTTGCATTTACGAATACTCCTTTTTTTCTTGCGGCCAGCCGGTATATTTCAGGCACGTCTAACGTAGGGTCATTTTTTTTAGGAATAGCCATTTTGCCGTAGAGGTCATATTTGTCCATTAGCAGCAGCAGGTTGGTAAGTATGTCTTTTTCATCTGGCGGCATCTGCGTAATATCTTTTCTTACACCGGCAAAAATGGCGAGGTTGGCCATGGCCTGTAATTCATTATCCTGTCCGTAGGATTGAATAATGTTCTCAAAATTTTTACGCTTGTCTGCTCTTCCTATGGAAAGAATTAATGGCTTGGCGGGATTGAACAGGAAACGGTCAATATCTGAATTAACCCTGTACACTGCCTGCTCCTGTTCGATGGACATTTTAAAGGAAGGAAGATCGTACCGGTAAAAGGGGAAAAATAAATTGGTATTTACGCCCGGCGGAATTACCTGGTATTTTCCTTTGGATTTATTATTGTATAAATCGTAATGATGTTCTATTTCGTACGTGGTGCCAACAATAACGGCGTCAGCGTCATCAAGCAATTGTTCTTCTACTTCAATACGTTTATCCATATTGAATTTATCGTTGATTTTTTCGGCGCTCATTCCCTGGCTCAGTAATATTTTTTGTTTGTTGCGACCTAGAGAATGTCCCGTGGCAATAAACGGAATACCAAAAAACTGGCTGATCTGGCTGGCGAGATAATTGCCATCTGCATAATGACCGTGTACAACATCGGGAAAATCATCCTGCTTTTCAATAAAGCGGATTGTTTTGTCTACAAACTCATCCAAATGATCCCATAATGCTTCTTTTTGAAGATAGCTGTTGCCGCCACAGGTTATTCTTACAATCCTTGCCTTTTCGTTTACGATTTCTATTTCTTTATCATACGATGCTGATACCCGCTTATCAGCTATTCTTCGGGTGAACAAATCTACTTTCCTTACCTGCGGATGTAAAGAAAGATTTTCAAGAAGTTCGAGTACATACTTGGTTTGTCCGCCGGTATCTCTGTCTCTGCCAATTTCAGGATTATCAAACCGGATAAGTCCGTGCGGACTGAATAGTTGTATATAAAAATCCTGCATCGTTGATTTCTCTTTAGGATAAAGCGCAAATGTAGCCAAATGAGCGGGAGTGACATCATTTTGTATTTTCGTAACTTAAACAAAAGACCATGTACACGGGATCAGGCTTCAGCGATTGGGAAATTGGAGACATTACCATTATTATTCATGATGGCGTATACCACTTATATCATCTTATTATACCTAATCATGATTATATCGCCCATGCTGTATCGCATGATGGCATATCATGGAAGCGGGTAAAGAACGCGCTGTTTGTAGGTGATCCCGGAGATTGGGATGATGATATGTTATGGACAATGCATGTGTGCAAGACAAAAGATCAATTTTTAATGTATTATACCGGTCTTCAGCGAAGAGATCGTGGCGTAATATCCCGTGTGGGGCTTGCCACATCAGATGATCTTTACAACTGGAAAAAAAATACCCATGCCCCTTTTCCCATTGAACCCAAAGGAATTTTTTACGAAACAGCCACGAGTAATCCAAGAACATGGCTGAGTTTCCGGGATCCTTTCCGTATTGAGTATAACGGAGAAGCATACCTTCTGCTGGGTGCACGTACGGTAACAGGGCCGGTGTCGCGCAGAGGATGTGTTGGCGTAGTAAAAATTACCGGGAATGAGGTGCAATTGATGCCGCCTTTGTTTTGCCCTATGGTGTACGATGATATTGAATGTCCCTGCGCATTTGAACTTAATGGTAAATACTACCTGTTAGGTTCTATAAGAGAAGATATTAAGGTGAGGTATTGGTTCGCGCAGGATCTTTTTGGGGAATATCATTCTTTTCATGCAGATGTGTTGCTGCCGCAAGGTAATTATGCGGCACGTATTGAATGGGATAATGAACATTTATTGGTATATAATTTTTTTTACGCCGGTAAAATTGATACGCTCAGGGTATTGCCTCCGCCCAAACAACTCGATACAGATGAGAAAGGAAGACTGGTGCTTAAAAGCTATTACCGCTGGCAACAGATGATAGTGCGAACCATGCAGCAGCATGAGATGCCGGTGTTGAAAGCATTTTTTTCTAATGCTACCGCCACATTTACTATGCACGAAGACAAATGGATCTGCGGGGCGCGGAGTGGGTATGAGCTCTTTTGTTTTGAAAAGCCTTCAGCCGGTTTTATTTGGGAAGGTGAGCTTATCGTAGAAGGCATGGGGAAATTTGGTCTGGTAACGGATGTAGATGAAGATGGTTATGGCTATTTTATTTCTTTTAATATTGTTAATGGCGCTGTGCAAATCAGGAGCTGGGGATTTAATCCGCTTAATACAAGGCAGAACTTTATTTTCAATGATCTTCAGTCAGCACTGTTTGCGCCTACCCGCGAAAAGGAACCTGTTTATTTTAAACTGATCCGCTATGGTAATTATATTGAACTCTCTATTAATGGCGCGGTAAAACTCACGTTGATGGATTATACTTTCAGTGGAAAAAATATAGGATTGTATTCAGCCTCTTCCGTTATTTCATTGCGCAATTCCACGCTGAGTTTGTTGCCAGACCCTGAAGAAGAATACGCGAGTCAGCAGGAAGCGCAAAAGCTGGAATAATAGTATCGCCTGCTGTACATATTATATACAAACCTGCAGTATCTTCTCATTACGGCAATCCTTAAACGCAGTTATAAAAGTTAGTTAGCCCGCGCCACTAATCAAACCCCGGGATCTTCATGTATTCCCCATTTTTTAATGCTGACTGATGGGCAACAATACCCGGAGCCGTATAGGCAAGCGCTTCATAAATATTTACTTTCGGGCTGCGGTTGTTTATTAGCGCGTCAATAAATTCATGAGTAATAAAGGGATGAGAGCCGTCATGCCCGCTATCGTGCCGCAAGGGTTGTGGTAACATATCAGTTTGCCACCATTGGGGCTGATTGTATTTTTCTACTGAAGCCTGTTTGTGTTTAAATCCCGCATCATCGCGTCCAATAGTATCTGCAGCCTGTATTATAGTATGCTGCTCTCCCGGTTGTGAAGCAGAGAAAAAACTCATTTTATCGCCACGCCATTCTCCACGTTCCACTTCGTGCAAGGCTCCCCGCCAGTTTACTTCCACTCTAAAGGGATTGCCCTTACTGGTTTTAAAAAAAGCAGTTTCATTCCAGAAAGGGTTGTTATAAGGATTGTTTTTCAATAACTCACTTCCATCACCCCAACCCATACAGCTCACTTCTGTAAGTCTTTCACCTGTTACGGAAGTCAAAAAAGCCGTGCAATGCGTAGGGTAGTGCATAGGCGGAAATCCATGCCGCCATGTTGGCGCGCCATCTTCAAAAAATAGTACTTCCAGTCCCGGATGATTATATTCCGCAGCGGCGCTGAAAATAGTTCCAAATTTTCCTTCGCCGAACATTTTTTGCACGGAGATGGTATTCTGTCTGAATGCGGTTGTCTCAGCCATCATATAGGTTAGCCCTGTACGTTTTACCGCATCGCGCAGCGCAGCGCATTCTTCCAAATTCATGGCGGCGGGAACAGCGCATAATACATGTTTGCCTGCATTCAATGCCGCCAGTACATGACGGGCATGATCAGGCGCACCTGTAGCAATAAACACCGCATCAATATTTTTATCAGTCAACAGTTTTTCAAGTGATTCGTATGATTTGCTACAATGGTAGGTTTTCATCAATACATCGCGCCTGTCTGAGCGGAGATCACTCACCGCTTCCACAATACAGTTAGGATGCTCATGAAAATAAAAGCTGGCGCCAAACCTGCCACCAATAATGCCGATCCGGATTTTTCGATCGCTGACAGTTTCTTCTGCAAAAGCGAAACGGGGAGACAACAGCATTCCGGCTGCGGTAAGTCCAGATAGTCCGATAAATTTTCTACGATGCAATGTTGTTTTTTTTAAAGACATTAGATAGGAGATTTGGTAAGACGAATATAGTGATGTGGAATTTATTACTCGTACTTCATTCTATTTTTTCGTTGGGTGTTTTCATCCAACGACGAAAAGGAGCAGAATGCTATGTACCATTGAATGAGAACATCTGACATTAAGATAATGGTATTGTACTATTGGGTTAGGACACCCAACAGTAGGGTAAAGATTTATTCCATATGCTCTTATCGCTTCCCGCAATTAATAACCACCTCATTATTTACCGGAATAATTCTATACACATAATTTTTGCCCTTGCCGCCTTTTTCAATACTGCCTTTGTCGAGGGTGATGGCGTATTCAAAACCATCCCAGGTGGCGGTGATTTTTTGTCTGGTGAAACTGGTAAATGGCAATTTTATACCAGG
>JBGALP010000142.1:0-11964 GCA_044223805.1 Agriterribacter sp. | reverse complement strand
AACATGCGCCATTAACTGCACAGGAAATAGACATGTTGAAGCAATGGATAAAAGAAGGGGCGACATGGGGTGAACATTGGGCTTACGTGCCTCTTAAACCTGTTGAGGTTCCTGATGCTTCATCAGGTTTTCTGGGGTTATTCTCTTCAAAAAACGACTGGGCTAAAAACCCTATTGATCATTTTATTTACAACAAACTAAAACAAGAAAATCTTAAACCATCTCCCCAGGCGGATAAAGCTACGCTGCTAAGAAGAGTTAGTTTGGATATAACAGGGCTACCTGCATCAGCCGCATTAACACAACAATTTTTGAATGACAACAGTGCCAATGCTTACGAAAAACTGGTAGATACACTTTTGGCTTCTCCGCAATATGGCGAAAGATGGACTGCGATGTGGATGGATATTTCCCGTTATGCAGACAGCAAGGGTTATGAAAAAGACGGCTATCGTTCTATGTGGCGTTACAGGGATTGGCTGATCAATGCTTTTAATGCAGATAAGCCATATGATCAATTCTTAACTGAGCAGATTGCAGGAGACTTATTGCCCGGCGCTACTGATAAAGAACTAATCGCTACTGCTTTTAACCGCAATACAATGAACAATGATGAAGGCGGAACAGATAATGAAGAATTCAGAACCGCTGCTATCATTGATCGCATCAACACTACGTGGGAAACCATATTAGGTACTACGTTCGCATGCGTACAATGCCACAGCCACCCTTACGATCCGTTTAAGCACGAGGATTATTAT
Source organism: Agriterribacter sp. (assembly GCA_044223805.1). Lineage (GTDB taxonomy): Bacteria > Bacteroidota > Bacteroidia > Chitinophagales > Chitinophagaceae > Agriterribacter. The sequence continues at coordinate 11,203 of JBGALP010000142.1, read as the reverse complement.
AAATTCATGGCATTTTATAATAACACAAGGGATGAGGATATGCCGGGCGAATATCCTGTGCTCAAGGAATTTGACGATTCGGATGAAAATAAATTCCAGGCTGTGCAACAATGGCTGCTTGCTAACGGTACACAAGAACAAACAAAAGAATTTACTACCTTAATCAAGCGCTGGCAACCCGCAGTATATGCTTATCATGCAGATAAGTTTATAAACAGTGAACTTACCGAAGTATTTCTTGCCTTACGAAAAGATGGATCAAGCCGCATGCCCGCAGTTGATATCAGTGGTAAGTCATCTATGATTTACAGGTACTATGCCGACGTAAAAAATGGGAAATTGAGTATTCGCCTGGATAGTGTAACCGGCCCCGTTATTGGTTCAACCATTGTTACCCCTACCAAAGGCTGGGAAATCAATACTGTACAATTTACCGCTCCACAACAGGGCAGGCATGATCTTTATTTTACGTACTCAAACCCGGATGTTCCTAAAAAAGATTCTGCCAATAATCTTGTAACCTTTGATTGGTTTGCATTTTCTTCTTCCTTTCCCGGCAAGGGAGTTGCAGGTTATGATACCGCATATGCCAACTATAATCACCTGATCAGGTCGGCAGCCCATGTGCAAACGCCTATCATGATGGAAAACCCATCGAATATGTTCAGAGCCACTCATATTTTTGAAAGAGGCAACTGGATGGCCAAAGGCGCTGAAGAAAAACCAGGTGTACCCAAATCCTTAAATCCACTTCCTAAAAACGCGCCGCAAAACAGGCTTGGCTTAGCCATGTGGCTTACCAGCAAAGACAATCCGCTCACGGCTAGAACTATGGTAAACAGGATGTGGGAGCAATTAATGGGGCAGGGCATTGTGGAAACGCTGGAAGACATGGGCACACAAGGTATAGCGCCTACACACCAGGAATTATTAGACTGGCTTTCGTGGAGATTTATGAACGAAGATAAATGGAGCGTAAAAAAATTGATCAAAACAATTGTTATGTCGGCCACTTATCAGCAAAGTTCTGCTGCTACACCTGAAATTTTGCAAAAAGATCAGTTTAATAAATATTATGCAAGAGGCCCAAGAGTTAGATTATCCGCCGAGCAAATAAGAGACCAGGCGTTAGCCGTTAGCGGATTACTAAGCCATAAAATGTTGGGTAAAAGTGTAATGCCTTATCAACCTGATAAAATCTGGCTGTCGCCTTACGATGGTAACAGGTGGCTTAAAAGCGAAGGCGAAGATCAATATCGCAGGGCAATATATACATACTGGAAGCGAACAGCTCCCTACCCTACCATGTTGAGTTTTGATGGTGTAGCCAGAGAAGTTTGTTTGGCAAGAAGAATACGCACCAACACACCTTTGCAGGCATTGGCTACATTGAACGATAATGCATTTATAGAAATGGCGAGACATTTCGCGAAGCGCATGGAGAAAGAAGGTGGCAAAACAATACCTGAACAAATAAGCAAGGGGTATGAAATAGCGATGTATCATCCAATTACCAAAGAAAAGCTTGCGCCATTGGAGCAACTGTACAATGATGCTTTAAAAGAATTTGAGAAAGATAAAGACAAGGCTTGTGAAATGATCAATGAAGGAAATAATAAAACAGATCCTTCTAAAGCTGCAATGGTAGTGGTAGCTAATGCAATGATGAACCTGGATGAATTTGTAACAAAGAATTAGGTTTAAGGCGTAAGGTATGGGGTTAAGGCCTTACTCCCTACACCTTCTACCTCAAAAAAAATATTATGACACAAAAAGAGTTAAATAACCAGCGCCTGCTAGCTGAAGCAAATCATGAAGTGCTGAAACAGGTTACAAGGCGGCATTTTTTGAGAGACAGCATGACTGGATTAGGCGCTATGGCATTCGGCTCCTTGCTGGCAGGTTGCGATTTGTTCGGATCAAAAGACAAAGCCGGATCAATAGCTTTTGATGCCGCCAACCCGCTTGCGCTAAGACCGCCTGTGTTCCCGGGAAAAGCTAAGTCTGTGATTTATCTGCATATGGCTGGAGCGCCTTCTCAATTAGAGTTGTTTGACTATAAACCCGAACTTCAAAAATTAAACGGAGAGGACTGTCCCCAATCTTTACTGGAAGGAAAACGTTTTGCATTTATAAGAGGAGTTCCTAAAATGCTGGGACCTTGTGCTGAATTTGCACAGCGTGGACAAAGCGGGGCGTGGATCTCTGAGCGTTTACCGCATTTAATAACCGTGGCAGATGAAATTAGTTTTTTAAAAGCGGTTCAGACAGACCAGTTTAATCATGCTCCTGCGCAGTTACTCATGCATACAGGCTCGGCAAGACTAGGCAGACCAAGTATAGGCGCATGGGCTAGCTACGGATTAGGTACAGAAAACAGCAACCTGCCGGCATTTGTAGTATTGACTTCAGGTGGCAAAAATCCCGATGCCGGGAAAAGCGTTTGGGGGAGCGGTTTTCTTCCTTCTGTATATCAGGGCGTACAGTGCCGTTCAGAAGGCGACCCGGTATTGTTCATCAATAACCCCGAAGGTATAGATAGAGATTTGCGCAAGGCTTCTATTGATGCAATCAATAAAGTAAATGAACAATCTTACAAAGAATATAAAGATCCTGAAACCTTATCACGCATTTCTCAATATGAAATGGCGTATAAAATGCAGATGTCTGTTCCTGAGGCAATGGACATCAGTGACGAACCTGATTACATTCATGAAATGTATGGTACGCAACCAGGCAAAGAAAGCTATGCTAACAATGCATTGCTTGCAAGAAAGCTGATCGAAAAAGGAGTAAGATATGTGCAATTGTTCGACTGGGGTTGGGATTCTCATGGAACAGGCGCAGATGTTTCTCTTGACATTGGCTTTGTTAATAAATGCAGAAGTATTGACAGGGCAACAACGGCTTTATTGCTCGACCTTAAACAACGTGGACTGCTGGATGAAACATTGGTAGTTTGGGGCGGTGAATTTGGCAGAACGCCGATGCAGGAAAATCGTGAAGGGAAAAAACAATTTTACAGAGGAAGAGATCACCATGCGGAAGCATTTACCATGTGGATGGCGGGAGGCGGCATTAAGCGTGGTACAAGTTATGGAGAAACCGATCCTATTGGTTATAGCCCTGTCAGCGGAAAAGTTACCCCCTATGATATACAGGCAACTATTCTTAATCAACTTGGATTTGATCATGAAAAATTCACCTATCAATTCCAGGGACGTCCATTCAGGCTTACTGATCTTGCCGGAAGGGTGATAAATGAGATTGTTGCGTGAGGATGTGAATGGTGAAACGTGAATTGTGAATGGTCGGCACCGAAGGTCAGACCACAAAGCGTGAGACGTGAGGGGAGAAAAGCGAACTGTATTGAACTACAAACCAAAAACAATAAACCACAAATCTTAAACCCTATACCATAAACCAGTAACTTGTAACCACAAACTTTTTTATGCCCCTGAACCGACGAAAATTTATTACGACAACCGCTGCCGTTGGCGGAGCAATGCTTGCACCCTTCACACAAAACAATATGGATAAACCTTCTTTTTCTATCCCAAAAGATTTTACATTAAAAATAATGGGTACCAACTGGGGCTTTCCGGGAAGCACAGATGAGTTTTGCGCCAAAGCAAAAAAAGAAGGATATGATGGTATTGAAATGTGGTGGCCGGGTGATAAGCAGCACCAGGATGAATTATTTGCGGCACTAAAAAAACATCAGCTCGATATTGGTTTTTTATGTGGCGCTGGCGAAAGCAATTTCGAAAAACACCTGCAGCAGTTTAAGGATATGGTTACTGCAAGTACCACGCAAACCATTCAAAAACCACTATACATCAATTGTCATTCGGGAAGAGATTATTTTTCTTTTGATCAGAATAAAAAATTTATTGAAGCCACTATGGAGGCTGCTCAAAAAACAGGTGTTCCTATATCACACGAAACACATCGTTCCAGAATATTATACTCAGCACCTGTAGCAAAACAATTTGCCGAAGCCATACCGGGTTTGCGGGTTACATTAGATATTTCGCATTGGTGCAATGTGCATGAATCATTATTGCACGACCAGGACGATACAGTTAATATGATTTTGCAGCGGGTTGATCACATACATGCACGGGTTGGTCATCCTGAAGGTCCGCAGGTAAATGACCCACGTGCGCCTGAATGGGACGCGGCGGTAAAGCGCCATATTGAGTGGTGGGATAAAGTAGTAGAAATAAAAATCAAACAAGGGATTAAACGACTTTCTTTTCTAACAGAATTCGGTCCTCCGGATTATCTTCCCGCATTACCATATACAAGACAGCCCGTTGCTGATCAATGGGGTATTAATGTGTACATGATGCAACTGTTGAAGAAAAGATATTCTGCCATATAATTTTACTACTGTTTATGACTGTATTAAGCATCTCTGGTTTTTTAGGAAGGTTTCACCCTGTACTCGTTCATTTGCCTATAGGTATTTTATTATTAGGTATAGTATTACACTGGCTTAGTCGTAAAGAAAAGTATGCAGCTATAAAGCCCGCTGTAGATGTTACTTTATTATTAGGCGCTGCAACCGCTATATTATCCTGCATCAGCGGCTGGTTGTTGGCAGAAGGCGCAGAATACAACGAAGACACACTCGAAACGCATAGATGGCTTGGCATTGCAGTGGCAATAGTTTCTATTCTGTATTATTTGTTATATAGCGGTAAACTTTCGTTTAAGCTTTCTTCTGCCGTTCCTTATACTGTTTCTTTAATATTGGTATTACTTATTACAGCAACCGGGCATCTGGGCGGAACGCTTACTCACGGTGAAGGTTTTCTTACACAGGAAATTGCTGCAGAGACGTCTGCAAAAGAAGTAAAAAAAGTAATTCCTGATGTGCAACAGGCAATGGCCTATAATGATATCATACAGCCAATGTTGCAGAACAAATGTTATAGCTGTCACGGCAGTTCAAAACAAAAAGGAAAACTTAGGCTAGACAGTAAAGACTTTATAGAGAAGGGTGGCGAAGATGGAAAAGTTCTTGTGGCAGGCAAAAGCGATGAAAGTGATTTATACAAAAGATTGATCCTTGATCCTTTGGAAAAAAAGCATATGCCTCCCAAAGGAAAACCTCAACTTACAGAAGCTGAAATTGCGATTATGCATTGGTGGATTAATACGGGTGCCAGTTTTAGCCAGCAGGTAAAAGCACTGCCGCAGGATGTAAAAATAAAGCCACTGCTTACAGCACTACAAAGCAATAGTACAGCCGTTCCTTCAAAACCTGATGTGCCGGAGGCACCTGTAGCAAAAGCTGCTGAAGAAGCTATTAATAAACTAAAGGAAGCGGGGGCTACCGTAGTTGCCGTGTCAAGGGAGAGCAATTATCTTTCTGTAAATTTTCTTTCATCAAAAAAAATAGGTGACGCTGAAATAAAATTACTGGAGGGTATTGCACCACAACTGGTGTGGCTTAAAGCAGGAGAAACTTCCATAACTGATAATGGAATGGCGAGTATTGCAAAACTAACTACATTAATCAAACTAAGTCTTGATCGTACAAAGATTACAGATAAAGGTATAGCTATGTTGCAACCACTCAGCAAATTGCAATATCTTAATATAGTTGGCACCGATATTACTACCAATGGTATTATCGCCTTAAAAGCGTTGCCGGCTCTACAGGAAATCTATTTTTACCAGTCTAAAATTTCAAAAGCAGATTCTGCAACACTCCGGAAAGCTTTTCCAAAAGCAATACTCGACACTGGAGGTTATGTATTGCCGGTATTAGTTGGAGATACATCTGAAGTGAAAGAAAAAAGGTAAACCGCTTTCGATATTTTTCTGCTGATAGGCTGATCTGCTTTTCACCAACAGAATAATAACGTATTTTAGTAATCTTCTTCATAATTATTTGTTATGCGATTGCTACAGTATATTATTGTGCTTTTATGCACCGCCTTTTTTCTGCCCGCACAAGCTCAACCTTCTTTAAAAGGAATATTTGAGGGAAGCAACGATGTAGGGTTACTGGTGCATCCCGGAACTACTATATACGATGCCACAAAGCAATCTTATACTTTATCAGGCGCCGGATCGAATATCTGGTTTAAGAAAGACGAGTTTCATTACGCATGGAAAAAATTGAAAGGAAATTTTATTCTGCAAATGCGGGGAGTTTTACAAGGCAAAGGCACTGAACTGCACCGAAAGCTGGGCTGGATGGTAAGAAACAGTCTTGACACAAACGCTGTAATGATTACTGCTGCCGTTCACGGAGATGGGCTTACTTCTCTTCAATACCGGAAAGGTATAGACGCCAATGTAGAGGAAACAAAATCTTCCGCGCAAGCTCCGGATATGATCCAACTGGAGCGCAAAGGAAATCATTTTATTATGTCAACCGCAAAATGGGGCGAGCCGTATATGAGAGTGGAAGTCTCTGATATTAATCTCAGCGATGAAGTATATGCAGGTATTTATGTATGTTCTCACAATAAAAACGTGGTTGAAACCGCGCAGTTTGATAATGTAAGGATCATCATTCCGGCAAAAGATGATTTCGTTCCTTATAAAGATTATATAGGCAGCCATATTGAAACAATGGATGTACAAACAGGAAAAAGAAAAATCGTTTACTCAGAAAATGCTTCTTTACAGGCACCCAATTATATAACTGATGGCAAACAGCTTATTTACAATAAAAAGGGAGTAATCTATCAGTTGAATATTGAAAACAAAAAATCTACAGAGATCAATACAGATTTTGTTAAGCAGAATAATAATGATCATGTTGTTTCATTTGATGGAAAAATGCTTGGGCTCAGCAGTTCAAGCGGAGATAAACAATATGGCTCGCTGATATATACAGTACCCATTACCGGTGGTAAGCCCAAACAAATAACCAAAACCGGTCCATCTTATCTGCATGGCTGGTCGCCCGATGGAAAATGGCTGGTATACACCGGCCAGCGCAACAATGAGTTTGATATTTATAAAATTCCGGCAGCGGGTGGAAAAGAAATACAACTTACTATCTCCAAAGGTTTGGATGATGGCTCGGAATATAGTCCCGATGGAAAATATATTTATTTTAACTCTGCGCGTTCGGGGCTTATGCAACTCTGGAGAATGTTGCCGGATGGAAGCAACCAGCAACAATTAACCTTTGATGAATATAATAACTGGTTTCCTCACATATCGCCAGATGGTAAATGGATTGCATTTTTAAGTTTTTCTAAAGAGATTGCGGCAGATGATCATCCCTTCTACAAGCAGATATATCTTCGCCTGATGCCTGTTAATGGAGGAAAGCCAACTGTTATAGCATATGTATATGGAGGTCAGGCAACCATTAACACGCCTTCATGGTCTCCGGACAGCAGGAAGATCGCCTTTGTAAGCAATAGCGGTATGGAGTAAGTTAGATTGAAAAGTAAAGCGGGCTGGGTTTCACCATTTACTATACTCAATGCCCCTTCAATTTATCCTTAAACACCTTTTCAAATTTTTCTAATTTGGGAGCAATCACATATTGACAATAAGGTTCTTTGCCATTCAGCTTGTAATAATCCTGGTGATAATTTTCTGCGGCATAAAAATTCTTGTAAGGCTCTATGGCTGTTACAACAGGATTTTGCCATGCGCCACTTTTATCCAACTCGGCTTTATATTTTTCCGCTTTTTGCTTTTGTGCTTCGTTATGATAAAAAATTACACTGCGGTATTGCGTACCAATATCATTACCCTGCCTGTTTAACGTGGTGGGGTCGTGTGTTTTCCAGAATACTTCCAGCAACTCATCAAACGTAATAATTGAAGGATCAAATTCCACCTGTACTACTTCCGCATGCCCCGTATTTTTAGTACATACCTGCTCGTAAGTTGGATTGGCAACAGTACCGCCGCTATAACCACTCGTTACTTTTGAAACACCTTTTAGTTGTTGAAAAACAGCTTCGGAGCACCAGAAACAACCTGTGCCAAAAGTGGCAATTTCTTTTTTGGCGCTAAATGAAATACTATCGTTAGCACGGCTTATTGCTGCTGATTGTTCTGCGTTTCCTTTTTGTACGCAGGAAAGCAATATACTTAACGGTATAATGGCTGATATGGAAAATAAAAAACGCATTGTCTGTTTTTTTAGCATCTATATAAAGTTATTCAATATATTCCCCATATACGAAGTATGATTACTACCGGTTCGTTAAACTTTGTTAAATGACAAAAGGTTGTTCAATATAGTTTCAAGCCATTGATTATTGGCACTGATATTTGTGAATCCTTGCCGGAGTTGTGCTGCTGTTTGAACATAAGGCGCTGCTACTAACTCATCCCCACAATTTTCTATCATCAAAGGCAACGTATTTTCTGTTGCCTCAAAATGAAATTGCAAACCCACTACTTTATCTCCAACTGCAAATGCCTGGTTTTTACAAATAGCTGTTTCAGCTAATAATACCGCGTCTTTAGGCAAATCAAAAGTATCGCCATGCCAGTGCAACACTGTTAAATTAACCGGAAGTCCAGAAAAAACGGGCGCGGTTTTCCCTTTAGCCGTAAGCGTTACAGGAAACCAGCCGATTTCTTTTTCCTTATTGGGGTATACGGAAGCGCCTAATGCAGAAGCGATTAATTGTGCTCCCAAACATATACCGATAACCGTTTTGCCCGCTTTTACACACTGCTGTATAAAGAATTTTTCATCTTTTAACCACGGGTATTGTTCCTCATCATTAACGCTCATCGGTCCACCCATTACCACCAGCCAGTCAAACTCATGCAGGTAGGGCAATGCAAAAGATTCGTAAAATCTGGTGAAGTTCTGCCTGTATTCCCTGTCTTCAGCCCACGTTTGTATGTGGCCGGGACTTTCGAAAGGCACATGCTGAAAGTAGTGTAAACGAAGATTGGTCATTATAGAATAAGATCTTAATACACAAACTTAGGGCAATTCATTGAAAATACATTTCATCTTACCTTTGCCACGCTTTAAAACTGAAGATAGATAGATATGAAACTTTTTCCTGAGTCGGCATTGATGCAATTGGAGTTTGATAAGGTTAAGGCTTTGCTTGTGGCGCATTGCCAAACTTTGTATGCAAAGGATAAAGCAGATAACCTTCGTATTCATACAAGGCTGGAATATATTGAGCCTGAATTGAAACAAACGCATGAATATAAACAGCTACTGCAGAACGGACAGTATTTTCCCAACGATGTAGTACTTAATCTTGGCAACGAATTAAAGCTGCTGGGTATACCCGGCGCTGTATTAAACGGCGAGCAATTGGTTGAAATAAGAAAGCTGGCTGAAAATACAAAGCATATTTTTCATTGGTTTGATGATGAAAGAAAAACAGGTTACCCAGCGCTGTTCAAAACAATTATCAATAGTCATTACGAAAAAAAAATAGTTACACTTATTAACGACGTACTGGACGAATTGGGTAATGTAAAAGACACGGCGTCAAAAGAACTTTCACAGATAAGAATAAGTCTTACCCGTAAAAGGGCGGAACTGCGCAGAGAGTTTGACAGGGTGGTAGCCAGGTGGAATAAAAGCGGTTATGTTTCAGATATAGAAGAGGCCTTTTTAAATGGCCGAAGGGTAATAGCGGTACACGCGGAATACAAGCGGCAGGTAAAGGGAATTTTATTAGGCGAGAGCGATACCCGTAAAACATCATTTATTGAGCCGGACGAAACCATTGAATTGAATAATGATGTGTTTGCGCTTGAGTATGAAGAAAGCAGGGAAGTATACCGCATATTGCGTGACCTTACTCAACAGCTTTCAGTATATGCACCGCTGTTAAAAGAGTATCATACCATAATGGGTGAATACGATTTTATAAGGGCAAAGGCGAAACTGGCCATTGATGTTCAGGGTAATTATCCTCAGGTGCAGGATAAAGGATATGTACATGTAATACAGGCGCATCATCCCTTACTATATCTGTACAATCAAAAATCGGGCAAACCAACAGTACCCGTTTCCGTTAGTCTGGATGAAAAAAACCGCATCCTGATTATATCAGGTCCTAATGCAGGGGGAAAAACCGTTACGCTCAAAACCATAGGTTTATTGCAGATGATGCTGCAAAGCGGGCTGCTTGTTCCATTGCATCCCGATTCCCAGATGGGTATTTTCAAACAATTGATGATACATATAGGCGACACCCAAAGCCTCGAATTTGAGTTGAGTACCTATAGTTCTCATCTCAAAAACATGAAGTATTTGATTGAGAATGCGAACGGAAGAACCTTGTTTTTTATTGACGAATTAGGTAGCGGTAGCGATCCACATCTTGGCGGCGCTTTTGCCGAAGTAATATTGGAAGAGCTTGCCAGGAAACATGCATTTGGTATTGTAACCACGCATTACCTTAACCTTAAAGTAATGGCAAATAAAACGCCGGGCATAGTAAACGGCGCCATGGCTTTTGATGAAAAAAATCTGTTACCATTATACAAACTCATTATTGGCAAGCCCGGCAGTTCCTATACATTCTCTATAGCAGAGCGTATAGGCATGGAGCCGCGGCTGATAGCCAGGGCTAAAACAATGGTAGATGAAGATCATTTCAGCCTTGATAAATTACTAAACCGCGCAGAGCAGGACATCCGCAATATTGAACAGAAAGAAAAAGAATTGCAGAAACTACTGAAAGAGAATGAGCGGTTAAAAAGAGAAATGGAGCATATCATTCACAAAGAAAAACATGCACAACAGGTAGAAATACTTAAACATCAGAATAAAATAAGCGAAGAAAGAATTGCTTACTTAAAAGATATGGAGCGCAAGTTGAAACAAATTGTTTTTGACTGGAGAAGAATGGAGAGCGAAGCTGACAAATCATTATTGATAAAACAAATGCATGCGCTGCTGTTTAAACAAAAAGAGAAACAGGTAAAAGAAAAAACAAAAAAGAAATTCGACTCCAGGTACGTGGAAACCGGTGGCGAAATAGCACCGGGTGTAAAAGTGCTGATGAAACAAAATAACCAGGTGGGCGTTGTAAAAGAAATTAGAGACAAAAAAGTAATTGTACAACTGGGCGTAATACCAATAACAGTTGACATAAAGAACCTGGTGGTTGTGCAGGATAAACTGCCTGCGGAAGAGCGTATAGGTAATAATTGAGCCACGATAAATATGTGAAGAATGTTTCGTATAGTGTTTCAGCTACATAAAGAATAAACTATCTTT
>JBGALP010000141.1:0-12475 GCA_044223805.1 Agriterribacter sp. | reverse complement strand
TAAAGTGGCTGACGGAAAAGCGGATAATACTAATCTCTCCAGCAAAATATATGGCGCAAGCGTGGGCGGAGCAATTATCAAAAACAAGCTTTTCTTTTTTATAAACGCTGAAAAAGAAAACAGCACAAGACCAGGACAGATATGGCTTGCAAATAGAGCTGAAACCGCCAATAATCCGCTTGTTACTCCGGTGCTTGCTTCTGACCTGGATAAACTGAGTCAATTCCTTAAATCGGAATACAACTATGAAACAGGTGCATATGAGAAATACAATTTTGGAGTTGATAATTATAAATTGCTTGGAAGAATTGACTGGAATATTTCTGACAAACACCGTTTAACATTACGCTATACACAATCAAGAACGGAAGATGATGAGCAGGTAAATAATTCCAGTACTATAGGAAGTTCGTTCGGAAATGGCAGACGGGCAGGGAAGTCAGGCGGTATGGCTTACGCTAATACAAACTTTAAAAATAATACTACCGTTAAGTCTGGAGTAGTAGAGCTCAATTCTACTTTCAGCAAAAAAGTATCCAATCAATTACTGGCTTCCTATACAGATAATCAACCGAAGAGAGTGCCACCAAGTATTGTACCCTTTGTTGATATTATGAAAGATCCCAATACGGTTTACATTTCTTTTGGAACTGATTTATTTTCTTACAAAAACTACATTGTAGACAAGGCGTTTAATGCGGCCGAGAACCTTACTTTTAATCTTGGCAAACATACACTAACCGTTGGCGGTAGTTTTGATCATATGGAATTTCAAAACTCTTTCACCAGTGGTTCAGGAGGGGGTTATTACAGGTATGCTTCTCTCCAGGATTTTCTTGACAAAAAGAATCCTGTTGTATTTGCTGTTTCCTACGACCCCAATAATCCTAAAAGCATTGCGGTGCCTTCAGCAAAATTTAATCAGTTAGGGCTTTATATACAGGATATATGGGCCACCAACAGTTATTTTAAACTTACTTACGGCTTAAGAGTTGATAAACCATCATATCCTTATACTCCACCCAGGAATCCTGCACTGGAGCAGGTTGTATTTAAAGATGAAAACGGAAATGATGAGCAGTTTGATGTAAGCCAGTTTCCAAAATCAAGATTTCTTATATCGCCCAGAGTTGGATTTACATATGATGTTGAGCATGATAAATCTGTTATTATTCGTGGCGGAACGGGAATTTTTACCGGGCGCATTCCTTTTATATGGCTAGTAAACCAGGTTGGGGACAATGGTGTGATACGTGCACAATACCAGGCATCTAATGCGGATTTAGCCAACATTACTTATAACACAGACAGAACCACATATATTCCTACTAACCCACCACCGGTAGGGCAAAGCATACCCAATGGTTCGAGTTACAGTGCGGCCACAAAAGACTTTAAAATGCCACAGGTGTGGAGAACAAACCTGGCATTCGATAAGAAACTCTCCCAAAGCACAACACTTAGCTTTGAAGCCATATATACGAAAATGATAAACAACGTATATTATCGTAATGATAACCTAGGTGCACAATCAGGCACTTTAGGTGGTACTGCAGACCGCAGACCAATATATACCACCAGGTTAAATGCAAACGTAAACAGGTTGTCAGTATTAGATAACATCAATAAAGGCATGAGTTTCGCCTTTACTCCAATGTTACAGAAAAGTTTTTCTAGCGGTTGGGAAGCAAGTATTGCTTATACATACACTTTTGCACAGGATGTTTCTATAGGATCGAGCGATCAGGCAGCAAGTGGATGGACTACAAACAATATTATTGCAAATCCCAACAAGCCTGAATTGGGATATTCAAATTATGCAGTACCTCATCGTATTATTGGATCAGCATCGTACAAATTGAATTATCTGAATAAGAAAATGGCAACAACTTTTGGTGTATTCTATAGCGCAAGCAGCCAGGAAAGATTCAGTTACAGATATGGTGGAGATATAAATGGTGATGGCGCTACCAATGATATTATTTACATACCAAAGGATGCATCGGAAATACAATTCCAGGAAGGCTATACAACCGGAGGAAATACATACACTGCTAAACAACAAAGTGATGCCTTTTTCGCTTTCGTTGATAATGATAAATACCTCAGCAAACATAAGGGACAATATATGGACAGGTATGGAGCAACCTTACCGTGGAACCATCTTGTTGATCTTAGAGTTCTGCAGGACTTTTATATAAAAACCGGCGGCAAAACACATACTATACAGGTAAGCGCTGATGTAACCAATTTTCTTAATCTTCTTAATAAAGATTGGGGCTATAAATACAGCTATAACTTTGGTAGTTTCCAGGACCAGGCGCTTCTTGGACTGGCTTCAGGTTTTGATAAAGCAAATCCAAAATATACCTTTAACCCGGCAGGTCCAACTAAAGTATATCAACCTAATTTTTCAACTGCAAGCACATGGGGTTTAATGTTGGGATTGAGATATATTTTTAATTGATCCCAATAAGTATATAACGAAAACCAGAAAGAATCCGAAAACCTCCGAATCTCTTTCTGGTTGAATGTAAGGAGACAATTATTTTCTGTTTAATAAATATGCAGCCACATCTGCAATTTGTTGTGCTGCCATACCTGATACTGAAGGCTCAGGCATTAAACTCTTGTCCTGCTTTTGTCTTGCACTTATTTTATCAATAACTATTGTATGTTTTTTACCTGCAACATCTTTTACAGTGAGGGATTGTTTATTCTCGCTGATTAAAAAACCAAATACCGATTCTCCATCTTTGGTATTAATTAACCATGGTTCATAACCTAATAGTATGGCCGCACTCGGATTAATTATAGCATCAATCAACGCTGTCCGGTCGTATTTTTTTCCAATATTGGTGAGTTCAGGTCCTATATCATTTCCATTTTTTTGAATTTTGTGGCAGGATGAACAAAACAACGTAAATACTTTACTGCCGTCTTCCGCATTTCCAGATAATGATTGAATGTCCTGAATATTATAATTCTTTTGCCCACCAGGTTTTGAAAAATATTTACCAGCCTGAACTCTTACCGCAAGATCAGGATTTTTGAAAATGAACTCTTCCATTGCAGGCTTCAGCACTTTAGGGAATTTATTTTCTGCTGCAAGACCAATCAGCATCTGCCCTCCCACTGAGTCTTTTGCCATATCTCTCAATCTCCATTTCCTGGCATCTAACGACAAATGCTCATCTAACACTGCCTGCATTTTTGCTTTCATAACAGCAAGCTTTCGCTCGTAACCAGTATTTAACGTAAGCTTGCTCCAGTTTAATAAACTATACCAATCGTTTCCTTGCCTGAACGAAAGCCAATAGCTTGCCTGTTCCGCTACTTCAGGCGTTTGGTTTTTGCTTAAGGCAAGCATAGTCTCTGCAGCTTTTCTATCTTTAATAAATGCTATTGCCGTAATCGCTGCCTTTCTTTCTTTCAACGATAACGTTGAGTCTTTTGCCCGCTCTTCCAGATCATTCAGAGCAACCAGTGGATGCATTCCCCAGGCTATGGTACTCATTTTTGCATCCCATTTATTAACCTGCACACCATTAGCCAGTAATTGTTTAAGCCCGGGATACAATTCATTTTCATAACCAACCAATGCGGCATCTAACGCATTCAAATACCATTTGTCTTCCCCATCATATTGTTTTATTAATTGCACCAATATGGGTTTCGTTTTCTCAAAAGGTAAATCTCTTAATGCTACTGCTACTTCTCTCCGTACGAGCGATGAAGGATCGTTTTGCAATTGAACAGCATACACCAATATATCAGGAACGGACAACCGCAATGCCTTGAAAGCAGTTGCTCTTATCACATCATTATCGTTTTTCAACAACAACACCGTTTCATTAATTCCTTTTGCACCTAATTGAGACAACAACCAAATTGCTCTTGCCTGGATATATGGGTTTTCATCTTTCAACAATGCCTTTACCGGTTCTATGGCTGCTTCACCTTGTTGTTTAAGCGCTGTAAAACCGAGATGGCGCACATTAATAGCAGGATTACGCAAAGCTTCAATTTGTCCGGCTGTATTACTCAGATCAATACGTGGCGCTTTTAATGTTTTATTTTTCGGAACTATGCGGTATATTCTTCCGAATCCCTTTTTATCCTGCATCTGGTGTCCTCCAACTACGGGATCATACCAGTCTGCCACGTAGATAGCGCCGTCTGTTCCTATGGCAACATCACTTGGGCGAAACCATTTTTCCTGTTGCGTATTAGCAGCGCTATCATTCCAAACATACATGGCATTATCCTGGCTAAGCGATGTAATAAAATTGCTTCGTTCACCGGGCAGGTATCCAGATCTATCTCTCTTAGGATGATACCCGAATACTACATTTCTTCCAGCGTCGGCGCTTAGTAGCATTCCTGTATAAGCTTTGCCCAATGCATCGCCCTCATTCACTACTATTCCGGTAGGCGCACCCGCTCCACTCCTGTCGCCAACCGGCATAATACCCGGGTCTTCCTGATGCCAGTGCGCAGTAAAAATTGCCTGATCCGGTCGTTGATCCGCCTGCCATGTTCTTGTACCATCAGTGCTGAAATAGCCAGCATTACCACCTTCCATTAACCACGATGTGCGACAGGCAGCCACTTCATCATCATTATCATTCTGCCACATATTGCCGTAAGAGTCCATCGTTAACTCGTATGCATTGCGAAAGTTATGTCCTAACACTTTCAGTCCACTACCATCTGGCTGCACACCAAGTGCAAGCCCTCCTACCCAAACTTTCCCATCATCACTTTTCATGTTGCCTTCGTTGGTTTTGTTATAGGGTGTTCCGCCAGTATATATGCTACCTGCGCGTAAAGTCCATCCCTTTGCATCTTTTACAATGTGCGGACCAGCATTTCCTGTATTGAAATACCAGTTACCGTCAGGTCCGGCGAGCAACGCGTGCAAAGAATGATCATGATCTTTACCGCCAAAACCTGTAAGAAAAATTTCTTTTTTATCGGGTATATCATCGTTATTACTATCAGTGTATACGATGATACTTGGAGCACATGATACTATTACTTTGTTGCCTATTACCGCTATCCCCAATGGTGCAACAAGGCTGGTATCCTGTACAAACAACTTTGAAGAATCTGCTACGCCATCGCCATTGGTATCTTCCAGTATCATTACCCGGTCGCCTTGGGAGTGGTGAAGGAATTTGGTGGAGTCGTTATTAAAATTCCAGTAGTTCACCGCTTCGGTTACCCACACTCTTCCACGTGCATCAATATCAATATTGGTGGGATTATTAAACATGGGAGACTCTGCCCAAAGTACCGCCTCCAGGTCGTCTGGAAGATGTAACGAAATATCTGAAGATGGTTTAGGAGCAGGTTGTTTACAGGCATTTAATACAATACAACAGATGGCAGCTATCTTGATAAATCCAATCGCTTTCATTTATAAAACAGTTTGCGTAAATAGGCAAAATTATGACGATAACTTTCAACTATTGCAGCGCCTTTTGGCGTAGCGCCTTCTATCTGCATCCACCCATCTCCATTATACCCGGTTTCATATATCGCCTTTGATACATCACTCCAGTTGATCGTTCCTTTATCTAACAAAAAACCATTTTCTTTCATATGCAATTCACACACATTATCTTTTCCCAACTTTTTAAATTCCGCTACGGTATCATGCCCCGCATCGGCGGTATTGCGAAAATCGTAATACACTTTAAGATTTGGGGATCCTACTTTATCCATTATTTCCAAATGCTCCTTCGCATCGAGGTATGACTCAATACCCAGCGTTACGCCAGCCGCTTCAGCAGCAGGCATTACCGCTTTCAAATGCTTAACGGCTATTGCTTTCCTGGCGTCATCATTTCTTAAGTCGCTGGCATTAAAAAAAGCCAGCAACACCACTTTAACGTTGAAGTTTTTAGCTGTATTTATTGTATCTGTTATCCATTCGGGTACGCGGGGTTCTGAATGAAAAGGAACACTATTAAACAAACCCATTGCAACACTGGAAATAGCAACACCTGTTTTAGCTGATTCTTTTTTATACGCTTCCTGTACTTCTGCTTTACGAATATGCAGGTCATTATCAACAGATCCCATATCTACCATAATGCCTTCCAAACCTATACTTTTGGCTATTTCAAACGCACCGATATTACTCCATTTGCCAATAGACCAATCACAAGCGCCGATCTTAAATTTACCTGAAGCAGGAGCTGCCATAAGATCTTTGAAAACTCCTGTTTGCATGAGTGATGAGAGTAGTAATGATTTTTTTAGAAGCGATCGTCTTGTGAGCATTGTATTGGTTTTAGAAAACTAAATATATTGATTTTTGACGGGTTTTGTAAACTTGCAGAAATTTAAAGAAATGGCAACGCAGATAAAGTGTCCCAATTGCAGTCATGTATTCCAGATGGAAGAAGCAGTATCAGAAGAGTATAAACAAGAGCTGCGTGAGCAAATGAAGAAATATGTAAAACAAAAAGATGATGAAATACAGAAAAAGCACGAAGAATTTTTAAGGAAGGAACAAGCATTTCTGCAACAGGCGCAACAAAAAGAAGCGGAGTATAACAACAAACTTTCAGATGAAAAAGCAAAGCTTCAGCAATCACTGGAACTGAACTTACGTAAAAGCATAAGCGCCGATTTTGAAAACCGACTACAGTTATTACAACAAGCTAATAAAGATAACGAGGTTAAGTTACAGGAAGCCCGCAATAATCAACTGGAATACCTGAAAAAAGAACAGGCATTACTGCAAAAAGAACAGGAAATAGATATCCAGGTTCAAAAAACATTATTACAGGAGAGATCAAGGATACAGGAAGAAATAAGGAAAACGGAGGAACAAAAGGTAAGCGCCCGTGAAACTGAGTTTCAGTTAAGAATGAAAGAAATGGAAAAGCAACTGGAAGACCAGAAAAAATTGGTTGACCAGATGAAGCGAAAAGCAGAACAAGGATCGATGCAAATGCAGGGAGAAGTGCAGGAGCTTTTACTGGAGGATCTTTTGAAAAACAGTTTTCCTTTTGACCAGATAACAGAGGTGGGCAAAGGCGCTAAGGGAGCCGATTGTATACAGCTCATCAGGAACCAGTTTGGGCAGGAATGTGGCAAAATAATATATGAAAGTAAAAGAACTCAACATTTCTCGATTGACTGGGTTGAAAAGTTAAAGACTGACATGAGGATAAATGGCGCCGATGTAGCCATAATTGTTACGCAATCTATGCCTAAGGATATGGAACAGTTTGGAGAAAAAAACGGTGTTTGGATATGTAGTTTCGCTGAAGTAAGGGCATTGGCGCATATTTTGCGGGATGGGATCATAAAAATATACCTGGCATCAAGGTCGCAGGAAAATAAAGGTGATAAAATGCACCTGTTATATGGCTATTTAACCGGAAATGAGTTTGCAGAACAATGGAAAGCGATAAGAGAAGGGTTTCTTTCTATGAAACTATCTATTCAGAAAGAAAGGGATGCCATGGAAAAAATATGGAAATCGAGAGAAAAGCACCTTGAGAAGGTTTTGTTAAATGCGGCGCATATCCGCGGATCGATAGAAGGGATTGCCGGACAAGACTCAATTGACCTAAATTTGCTTGAAGAGGACGATAAGGATAATTTATTAGGTAACTGATACGTTATACATTATTCAAAGTGATGTTGTTGAATGGTTATTTGGATTGTACTCGTCATATTAGTTATTGCAATAATCTGGCCCCTTACACGATCAAAAAAACTCACGCTTACAGATTCTACGGATCAAACAAGGCATGATAAGATCGCTCAGGAGGATGCACTTATTGATCATCGCCCCTTGGTATACAATGGCAGTGAGCTTGAGTTTTCAAACGAAGTATTACACACCGTTCTTTCTAAACATTTTCAGTACTATAACAGGCTGCTCGATGTGGATCGCGAAAGATTTATCAACAGGCTTAAAAAATTCATTGACACCAAAATATTTATCATCCACGATAAAAAAGGCTATCGCGAAATGCCCATTCTGATCAGTGCATCTGCTGTTCAATTAACTTTTGGGCTGAAAAAATATCTGCTCTCCCACTTTAATATTATTCAGATATTTCCTGAGGCATTTGTTGGTCTGGAGCCTTTCAGAATTCTCATTGGCAATGTAACCGGCAATACCATCAATATTGCCTGGAAACAATTTTTGGAAGGATATAAAAATAAGTATGATATGCAGAACGTGGGATTACACGAAATGGCTCATGCTTTGTATTACCAGAACTTTGAAACGGAATTATATATTGATAAGGAATTCAGAGATTCATTTAAAATGTTTAATTCAATTGGCGACAAAGTGTACCATGTAGAAAAAGTGCTGACCATTGGTTTATATTCTGAATACGCTATTAAAGATTTCCAGGAATTTTGGGCAGAAAGCATAGAAATATATTTTAAAAGCCCTGATCGCCTTCAACTGCACTATCCTGAACTATACAAGGCACTGTGTGACATTCTCAACCAGGATCCGTTAAATTATCCCAATCATTTATTCCAGGAAAAGTAAATTTGAAATCTGAGATTCGAGATTTGAAATTGAAGCCTTATACCTTGTTAAGTATTGAAAAATCCACCTATCAACAATCCTGTCACTGTATATATTTATTCAATTGCTGCTGCAGTTTCTTTTTATCGCGTGGCTGAAGCGCATCAAATTCCACGATATTTCCACTTGCACTTATAATAACGTATAACGGCAAGGCATAACCTTTTCCATTCCAGAATATTTTGGAAAGATCTTTTAGGAGACTTTCATTTGCACGTATATGAGTACCTCGAAGATTAAAATACTTGATCATATCTTTCCAGTCTTGTTCCTGTTTGTTGTTATCTACAGAAATAAAAAGATGTTCAACATTTTTAGACTGCATAAATTGGTAAAGCCCATTTTCATAATCGAATTGATCTTTACAGGTAATACACCATGTAGCCCAGAATTCTATGTACACCGTTTTGCCTTTAAACCTGATCATTAAATCCCTAAAAGAGTTTATAGTTGCCTGTTCAGAAATAATTTTTTGCTCGGGAGTAAATGCTCCTTTTGTTTTTTCATAATAAGCAATTGCCTTGTCTGCAAGTGGCTGTATATATGTGGTGTATGCACTATGTGGATAGCGTCTTTTAAAATCTGCAAAAAAAGCGGCTAATGACGCGTAATTTTTTTCAAGACTCAATTCTGAAAACAACAGGTCGGCTTCTGTAAATTCAGCCACAGGTGCTTTCATATTTACCTGAATGCGCCTTAATGTTTCTTTCATATTAAGCTCCCAATCTTCAGTAACTGAAGGCGATGATCCATATTTCCCTTTTTGCCAACTCAAGTAGCCATTTAAATAATCACCACAATAGGTATTGAACTTATCGCTATAGCCAAAGGTTTGCAATGCCAATGGATTATTAACGCTGTATCGTTGATATGTTTTTTCCCATAAAGCGCCAAGATCGTTTGGGAAAACAGTTTTATAAAACGGATTATCTTTCGGAAGCGTAGTACTGGCATACCTGCTGGTTATTACCTCGCTCAACAATGCAGCGTGGTAATAATCCATATTCAGTTGTATAAAATCATAAAAGGGTTTGTCAATTTTGTTTCCGTCTCTTAATATTTTAAACACATTTAAACGCAACGCCTTATCTTCTTCAATATGTTTTTCAAGCAAAGTAGCGGTGCTGTCATTTTTATAGCGCATAATCAAACTGCCGGCGTATAATAATTCTGAAGTCGTCAATAGCATTTGCCCTTCTTTATTATTGCCTTCAATTACCAACGGTTTCTCCTCGTTATCTTCGTCTATAGTTACACGTATAGTATTGCCCTTTTGTACAAACAGTTTTACTTCGCGGTTAAAAACATTGATATTCACAAAGCCGGTTTGACTTTCGTTTAGCGAAATAATATGCACTTTATTTTTACGGATAGTGTCCACCCGCGAAGCGCCCCAAAAAATAGTATGTTGAACAGGTAACAGTATATTGATAATCCCCTCTTCAATACCCATTACTTTTACTTCAATAGTAGCAGCGGCCTTTTGAGCGTTAACGGAGTGTTGAAAAAAAACAAATACCACTATTACAAACGCAAGTCGTTTCATTATTAAAATTGGGTATGAGCAGAGTTGAAATAAAGACATTATTACATCATTAATTTTCCGTAAGCACCTGTGTATTCAGCATATCCTGCAAGGTATCACGTCTGCGTATAAGTGTGTATGCATCATTTTTTACTAAAACTTCGGCAGGTTTAAATCTTGCATTGTAATTAGACGACATCTCAAAGCCATATGCACCTGCATTATAAAATACAAGCAGGTCTCCCTCTCTTATTTCATTGATCATGCGGCTATCAGCAAATGTATCCGTTTCACAAATATTCCCCACCACAGTATAAGATAACATGGGCCCATGGGGATTGGAAACATTTTCGATACGATGGTATGATCCGTAAAACATTGGGCGTATAAGATGATTAAGCCCGCTGTCTATTCCGGCAAACCTGATATCGCCGGATTGTTTTAATACATTTACTTTCGTAACAAGATAACCGCACTCGCTTACCAGAAATTTCCCTGGCTCAAACCACACTTTTAATTTTTTTCCGTGCAGGTTTTCAAAAAGATCAAATTCTTCAGCCACCTTTCTGGCCAAATGTTCTACATCTGTACCTTCTTCGCCAGGTATGTAAGGCACTTTAAATCCACCGCCCAGATCCACTATATCCAACTCGGGAAAATACTTCGCGATATCGAACAACACTTCTATTCCTTTTGCAAATACCTCCACATCTTTTATTTCACTGCCGGTATGTATATGCAGCGCGTTAATATGAAGATTGGTTTGCTTAACAATACTTAATATCTGATCAATATCTTCTAATGGAATACCAAATTTACTTTTGTTATGTCCCGTAGAAATTTTAAGATTACCCCCCGCCATAATATTCGGACGCACTCTTATGCCTACAGGATAACTATGTCCGTATTTTTTTCCGAATTTTTCCAGGTTAGAAAGACTATCTATATTGATATGAACGCCCAATTCCTTTGCGGTTTTAATTTCGCTGAAAGCTATGTTACTTGAAGTATATAATACCTTATCGGGAGGGAACCCAGCCATTAAAGCCATGTGTACCTCGTTAATAGAACTGCAATCAATATTACAGCCAATGCTCTTTATGTGCTTAAGAATATTGATATTAGTGAGCGCTTTACAAGCATAAAAAAAAGTAGCGTTCACATTTTCAAAAGCTTCTTTAAGGCGTTGATATTGGGCTGTAATTCTTTCGGCGTGATAAACATATGTTGGTGTGCCAAACGATGCCGCGATATCTGATAACTGTTGATTAGATAAAACCTGGGACATATTGCTGCGAAAAGTGAGAGGTGAAAGTGAGAAACCAGGCAGACTTTCGCCTTCATCTATTTCTTCCTTCCGTCTTCCCGTATTTTGGGTTAAAAATTTTGCCAGCGAAATTACAGCAATACAGGGAAAGGGAAAGAAAATAGTTTGCACCGGGCAAGCAAAAACCCGGAAGATTCAGCCCCCGGGTTTTGATTAAATAATTTTATGATGGATACGAGTGTTACTTCGAACTGCCTGCTGTTTTACCTGTTTGATTGGCAGGCATCATAGAACGGAAAACAGTAGTTGTTGCAGCATTTTGGTCATCATCATGAAAGATGCGGATAGTGCCGGTGGTTGCCGCAGAACTATTGCCACCATTATCAATCATTACAAAAGCAAACTTCATATTTTTAATGCCATCCGCAGCATATGTACCTGTAAGTACATAATCGTACGTATATGCGGGTGATCCTCCGTGCGCCTGCGCGTATACAGTAAAATCATTGCCGTTGCCAGCTATAATCTGAGCAGATGAAGTATCAGGTATGTTTACATCCACCCAACCTTTAATGTATACGTCAGCATCAGTACCTGCCTGGTTTTCAATTTTAATTTTTGCGTTGAGCGCCGAGGCACTTGGATAAAACACATTTGAATTATCATAGTCGTTGATGGGCTCAAAATCATAGATACCATTTATAACAGGAGGCGTTTTGCCTTCATGAAGCGTGAGACCATGCGCAGTTAAAGAATCAATATATTCCTTAGGCAATATGTTCTGAATTTCCTCAACAATCTTGTCGTTCTCACCACCATCTTTTTTACAGGAGGAAAGAAAAATGACCGCGATTGCAATTGCGCCAATAATAAGATCCCGGAACTGAATTTGCTTTTTCATTTTGTATTGTTTAGAAAGTTATAATGTATCATAGCACTTGCATCAAATCAACCGGCATGACACATTGTTACCTCAATATGTGAAAATGATTGGGCCGATATATGGGCTATATAAGTATTGTTCTCTAATGCACAGAAGCTAATAAACACTGCCAGTATGGATCTTTATAAATAATTGGACTATCAGTTGAAGATAGAAATAGTACTA
>JBGALP010000140.1:0-12115 GCA_044223805.1 Agriterribacter sp. | reverse complement strand
GATATATGAATTATTGTAAGATAGGGAAGAGGGTTGAATAGTTGTGAAATGTTGAATATATTTTTAATAACATGCAACTGCGTTACGATCATTCACCCACATTATGATTGATGACCAGGAAAGGATTTAATAAAATGAGTGAATTGCATAAGCGCTAAATGGTTTTAACAGGCGTTGATCTCACCATGTTATGTAAGCATTGATTTGCAAAATCATATTATTAAAACCGTCAGATCTTTATTAAGCAGTTAGCTCTATAAAGTCACGATAAAAAAGTGGGTTGTTACAAATACGTTGGTTTAATAGATTGTGATACTCTTTGTTTATAGTGTGAAGGAGATTCACCTGTATATTTCTTGAACTGGCGGTTAAAATTAGACATGTTCTTAAAGCCGCTCTCGTAACAGTTTTGCGCAATATTATACCGGTCTTCCAGCAATAGTTTACGCGCATAACTTACCCTTACTTCATTCAAGAAATTAGAAAATCCTTTTCTTGTGCCGGCTTTAAAAAAACGGCAAAAAGAGGGAACAGACATATTAGCAACCTTAGCGGCGTCAACCAGCGAAATGTCTTTTTTAAAATTCTCCATAATGTATTCATGCACCTTTGCCAGGCGATCATTAGTGGAGACGGTAGATTGCTCAACAAAACCCGAATTGGCTAAAAGCTGAATCTCATTTGAAACAGAAAGCATTTCAAGTATAGATAGCAGGAGAATGATGCGTTTATGTCCATTGGCAGCTTGCATTTCCAGCATTGTGTCTGCAATCTTCGCACGGGTATCTCCCAGAATTTTTAAACCGAGTTTAGATTTATCAAAAAGCTGCTTTACAAAAATCATCTCCGGCAAATTGAAGAATTCCTTGCCTAAAAAATCTTCTTTAAAGTGAATAACGATAGCTTCTGCTGTAAGCGTGGAATTTTTCTGGTAATAAACAGCATCATTTTGATACGCATGGGGCAGGTTAGGACCTATGAAAACCAAATCGCCATCAGTAAATCGCTCAACACAATCACCAATCGTTCGCTGTCCATTACTTTTTACAACTAAAACCAATTCATACTCCGGATGATAGTGCCAGGGAGTGGGATAGTAAGGGTAAACATCTTTTTGTACTACGAAAGAATATATTTTTTCTAAAATCAGTTTTTCATGTCTTGGCTTCATATCGCAAACATTTGGAATATAGCTCGTTTAAAACAATAACAAATTATAATGCCGTGTTTTTCATTAAATCCTTCACTCATATCACAACCCGGTTATTTTTACCAGCAAAAATTATTTGGAAAGCGAAAAGTATTTTTCCTTGTAAGCATTTAAAATTGGCGCAATCGGGTGAGCCTTACTGTAACCGCCCATATAGGGTGATGTAGCATCGCCCGAAAATTATTTATGTGCTTGATCATTTTAAATGACTCATCTTTCTTCCAGATTATTTTATTAAATGTAAATTAATCCTCCTGGTTTGTTATGGCTAACCGAAGTTAAAAAAAAATCAAACATTCACTATATTAAAAATCTTTACATGCGCAACTTGAAAAGTATTAAAAGGCATTAGTATATCTCCATGCCGTTAGTCTTGACTTATCTTTTCCTATGCAAAAGGATCTCTATAATGTAATGAAGTGCATTTTAGTTTCTGCAAATATTTAGTGGTTACACATTAAAAAACTTTTTGCA
This sequence comes from Agriterribacter sp., assembly GCA_044223805.1. GTDB lineage: Bacteria > Bacteroidota > Bacteroidia > Chitinophagales > Chitinophagaceae > Agriterribacter. Next base: position 10,431 of record JBGALP010000140.1, on the reverse strand, counting down.
TACATGCAAATACTGGTTGCATGGTGCAGACAGTACAGGATGGTTCTCGAAAGAAAGTTGTATCCGATCTTTTCTTTTTACATGTTACATGCAATGATAACTTCTTCATGAGCGTAAAGTCAAAATATTTGCATGAATTGGTGAAAAAGTATCAGCCTTGTGGTGCATGCCAATTTATATTTGTTCAAGATAACGGTTAACCCAAAAGTAATTACCACAAGTTCATGCTCACCTGTATCCACCCTACCCAAGGCATGCAGCAATGCATGCTGAGCGTTCAATACACGAATACATTTAAGGTATAGCGATATCGCTGTTTAAAGAGATATTGAGATGCAATGCGCAAACGCCGTATGCATTGGGTGAATATTGCAGCATGCTGCTGTTGGAGTGGTTTTGGGTAAACAGAATAGACAGTTGTTTTTTTTCTATGTTGCTGATGCTGATACACCCGTTCATTTTCTGATCTGTATTCATTTTATTATTTGGAAATGATACAATAACTGAGCGTTTACATTCCTTTAAATATTTTAAAACAATGATTTCTTGCCGAATCCATCATTATTTTTTATTCTTTTTTTTATTGCTGTTTTTTTCCTGTACATCTGAAAAAGAAAAATCTAAAACAGAGCCATTGCTTTATGTTCCGGATGACCTGGAAGCAACAGTATGGGCTGCTTCTCCTATGTTTTATAATCCTACCAATATAGATGTAGATATAAAAGGGCGTTTGTGGGTAACCGAAGCGGTGGATTACAGGAATTTTAATCATGATACTACTCAATACCTCCTGCATTCTAAGGGAGACAGGGTAATGATATTAGAAGATACCGATGGAGATGGAAAAGCGGATACATCAAAAGTTTTTGTACAGGATAAAGATCTGGTGGCGCCATTAGGCATTGCCGTTATTGGCAATAAAGTTATTGTGTCCTGTTCGCCTAACATTATTATATATACCGATGAAAATGGTGATGATACTCCCGATAAAAAGGAGATTTTTCTCACCGGCTTTGGTGGTAAAGATCATGATCATGGTTTGCATGCCGGTATAGCAGGACCAGATGGGAAATGGTATTTCATTACCGGAAATGCCGGGCCACATATAGTTACAGATAAATCCGGCAAAACATTGCGTGCAGGAAGTGTATACACCGGCGGTACTCCATACAATAAGGAGAACACACCGGCAATGAAAAGTGATGACGGAAGAATATGGACAGGGGGCGTGGCTTTCAGCGTAAATCCCGATGGAACGGGGCTGGAAGTACTCGGGCACAACTTCCGCAACTCATTTGAAGTGGGTGTAGATTCTTACGGAAATATGTGGCAGAATGACAATGACGATGAAGTGGATGCCTGCAGAACAAGCTGGGTAATGGAAGGCGGTAATGCAGGATATTTCAGCGCTACCGGTGTGCGAACCTGGCAAGCCGATAGACGGCCGGGACAAAATATTCTTACTGCACATTGGCACCAGGAAGATCCCGGCATTATGTCGCCTGGCGATTTGTATGGAGCGGGTGCCCCAACCGGAATTGTAATGAACGAAAGTGATGAACTTGGTAAAGCGTATCGCGGTTTATTATTGAGCGCTGATGCCGGACGCAATACTGTTTTTGGCTACCATCCTAAACTCAATGGTGCTGGGTATGATTTATCCGGCAGAACTTCGTTTATTGCTTCCGTTAGTACTGATAATGAGCACTACCGCTGGAATGATATTGACTCTGTGAATACAAAAAAATGGTTCAGACCCAGTGATGTAACGATTGGGACAGATGGAGCTATTTATGTAGCCGATTGGTATGATCCGGTTGTGGGCGGGCACCAGATGCTTGATCAAAAAGGAAATGGAAGGATATACCGGATTGCACCTAAAAATAAAAAACTCACCGCGCCTGTTATTGATTTAAAAAATACCGCCGGGCAGATCACTGCATTATTAAACCCTGCGATTAATATAAGGAATCAGGGTTTTGCTTTATTAAAAGCACAGGGAGGCAAGGTATTGCCTGAAGTAAAAGCGATATTATCTGATGAAAATCCTTATCACCGCGCAAGAGCAGTCTGGCTCTTATCTCAATTGGGAGCAGATGGTGTTAAAGAGACAGCAGTACTGTTGCAGGATGCGGATGAAAATATAAAAATTACCGCTTTCCGCGCACTCCGGCAGGCAGATGCGGCACATCTTATGGAATATGCTGCTGCTTCAGCCAAAGACAAGTCAGCAGCGGTAAGGCGTGAAGTGGCGATTGCAATGAGAGATATTCCGCTCAATAAAAGCAAGGAAATCATCTTAACGTTAATAGATGGATTTGATGGCAAGGACAAGGCTTATCTGAATGCATTAGGCATTGCGCTCGAAGGCAAAGCAGATGGTATTTATCCTGATCTGCTGCAGCACTTTAAGGCAACCGATCCTGAAAGCTGGTCACAAGAACTGTCCGCTATTGTTTGGGAGATACATCCTAATGCTGCAGTATCAGCATTACAAAAAAGAGCTTCCTCTTCTACACTTTCATTAGGCGAAAGGAAAAAGGCTTTGGTAGCTTTGGCATTTATTCCAACCCAACAGGCCGCTACGGCCATGCTTCAATTAGACAATCATTCCGGTAATGAAATGAACAGCCTGGTAAAATGGTGGCTGGTATTTCGCAAAACAAATGACTGGACTGCGTATTTGAAAAATTGGGCATTCCCTGCAGATCTGCTGCCCGATGCACATCCTGAGTTACTGCAATATCGCAATCAGTTGGCCGATACCGGTGTGGCAATAAACAAAAGGCTGGAAAGCGCTGCTGCATTGGCGGCAAGCGCGGCAGGCAAACTTCATCTTCTTAATCTATGGCTCAGCCACAAATTGCCAGATACAGTTACCAACAGTATAAAAGCGCAGTTGTTGAAAGAAGATGACAGAAATATCAAAGTGTTAATGGCGCATTTTTTTGGCACGCCTGATAGTATACATTCCCTTGAAACTATTGCAGGACTACCAGCAGATATAAACCGCGGCAAAAACGTCTTTATTGCAAAATGTGTTGTGTGTCATAAAGCAGGTGGCACCGGTCAGGAGATAGGGCCTGATCTTACTAATATTCAAACACGGTTTGATAAAAAAGTAATTATGGATGCCATTGCCAACCCCGCAGCGGGTATTGCTTTCGGGCTTGAGCCATGGCTTGTATCGCTGAAAAACGGCGCGGTTGTGTATGGCATACTGCAATCGGGTGGGGCAGTGGTAACGGTAATGGATACCTACGGGAGACAATACATTATTGAAGCTTCACAAATAGAATCGAAAAGACAATTGAATAAAATGACCATTATGCCGCCACCGGAATATATGCCGGCAAGTGAGCAGGATATAGCGGATGTAGTGGCATTTCTGTTACAAAACGATAAGAAACTATAGCATACTATTTCAAACATACACACGGGAGATAAAAAATAAGAAACCAAATATTTACTAACTAAACTAACGATCATGCGCAAAAAGTTCAGCTTACTTAAATCATGCTGCGATTTTTGGAAACAGGGGAGAAGGGGGCACTTCTTTTTCTTTACTGTGCTTCTCCTTTCGCTTTTTTCTTTCAGCACAACAGTAAGTGCTCAGTCTGTAAAAGTTTCCGGTACAGTAAAAACTGCCGCCCAGGAGCCGCTGGCATCTGTGAGTGTAAAAGTGAAGAACTCACAAATTGGAACAGTTACCGATGCCAGTGGTAAATTTTCATTGGATGTGCCTAACAGTAAATCTGTTTTAATTTTTAGTTATGTGGGGTTTACTGAAAAAGCTGTTACTGTAGGCAATCAAACTAACATTGATATTACTTTGGAAGAAAACTCTTCTGGGTTGGCCGGTGTGGTAGTAGTAGGATATGGTAATAAAACCAGGAAAGCTACATTAACCACTTCTATCAGCGCTATAAAAGGCGATAAACTGGTAGAAGCAGTGCCGAATATCGCCAATAAATTATCAGGCAGGGTTACAGGTATTTTATCTTATCAAACCAGCGGCGAAGCAGGCATGGATGAAACTACCATCAGGGTAAGAGGGCAGAATACATTAGGTAATTCAGCCCCCCTGGTAATCATTGATGGTATTCCGGGTGTTATGAGCACGGTTAATTCAGACGACATCGAAGATATTTCTGTATTAAAAGATGCCGCTGCTGCTGCGCCTTACGGTTTGGCTGCCGCCAATGGGGTAATTTTAATTACCACTAAAAGGGGTGTTAAAAATTCTACTAAGCTTACTTATAATGCCAACATGGGATTTCAAAATCCTGTGTACTTAACAAAAACACTCAATTCTTACCAACAGGCATTAATGCAGAATGAAATTTATTTAAACGACCATCCAGGCGATAACAATGTGCCATGGTCTGATGCTGAACTGGAAGAATACCGTAAAGTATCTGTAGGCGATCCATCAGGTAATTATGATAAGTATTTTAACAGTAATAATCTGCACGATGTTATCAGGCACGACTTTCCTATGAGCAATCATAATTTTTCTATCAGGGGTGGTTCGCAAAACGTAAGTTATTATGCAAGCCTCGGCTATTTCAATCAGGCCTCAATGATCCCCACTGAAAATTTTCAGCGGTATTTTGGAGTATTAAACCTGGATGCAGACCTGAATAAAAATCTGAAAGTGTCTTTTGGATTAAGAATGGATCGTGGCATCAGGAAATGGCCTTCATTTGGTGGACAGATAACAGATGTATTCGGTATTTATGGACGTATGTATGAGATTGCTCCTGATGATGCCATTTGGTATCCTAATACGCCTGGATATTGGGCCAGAGGAAGATTTGATTTTAATCCGGTTGGTCGTATCTATACTTCCGGACAAAGTAGCGACAAATCAGATAACAACCTTTATTCTGTAGCGCTTGAGCAGAAACTGGGAATAAAGGGGCTTAGTGTAAAAGCAGTATTCAACTATCAAACCCTCAATATTTTTGGTGAAGCCTGGAACCAGGATCCTATTTACTGGGATGTAGACAATACGGTAACACCTGCTGTGTACACTAAGCGATTGCCTACATCCAAGCCCAGCTTTGCACAGGATTATGCACGCTCCAATACTATTACCGCCCAGGGCTTCCTGAATTATGACCGCACTTTTGGAGATCATTCTATCTCTGCAATAATAGTAGGTGAGCTGCGCGATGTTAACAGTAAGAACTTTTATGCTACAAAAAAGAATTACAGCATCCTCATACCAACTCTTGATATGGGTAGCTCCGTGCAAACAGATATAGGCAATGGTGGTACAGCCACCCAGGCACGCCAGAGAGGTTTGGTTGCGAAAGTAGACTACAGGTATAAAGACAAATACATGGTTGGCTTTTCAGGAAGGCGTGATGAGCATTATTATTTTGCTCCCGGGTTTAGAACTGGTTACTTCCCTGCAGGTTCTGTGGGATGGAGAATTGGTCAGGAAGATTTTATTAAGAATAATTACAAATGGATTAATGAGTTAAAACTTCGTGGTTCATGGGGAATGGGAGGAAATCTTGCGGGAGGTCCTTACCAGTATTTAAGCACATATGGTATTGCCAACGAAATTTACAGACTGGGTGGTCAATTAGGTACAGGATTGTATGAGCGTTCTCCTGCCAATCCCGCTATTACGTGGGAAAAACAAAGACAAACAGATATTGGCGTTGACGTTGTACTGTGGAATGGGTTATTATCTGTTAGCGCCGACTATTTTTACCAGGTGCGTGATAATATGTTGCTGAATCCGGATGTGACTACTCCTGCAGAATACGGTATTGCTTTACCGCAGGAAAATGCGGGAAAAATGTCAAACAAAGGTTTTGAGTTTACTATAGGCACGAGAAAAACATTGGCTAACGGTATTGTGTTTGATGTTGCCGGTAATTTTTCTTATGCAAGAAACAAACTCCTCAGAGTTTTCGAAAACCCTGCAACCTATAACGATCCTAATCGCCGCCGTACAGGTAATCAATTAGGAGCTCAGTATGGACAGGTAGCGCTTGGCTATTTCCAGAGCCAGGAAGAAATAGATAAGTCGCCCGTACAGAAATTCGGAGCGTATACTGTTGGTGATGTAAAATATGCAGACCTTAACGGTGATGGTATTGTAGATGCTACCGATGAAAAAAAGATCGGTCATCCTAATTTTCCTGAATGTATTTTCGGCTTAAACGTAGCGGTATCATGGAAAGGTTTTGATATCAGTGCGCTGGTACAAGGCGCTACCCTGATGAGTGTGAACAGGCCCGGGGCTGCCGGTGGCGGCGCACCTGGTAATTCTAACGGTAATACACAGGTTGAAGCGTTGGATCATTGGACGCCTGAAAATCCGGATGCTCAATTTCCAAGATGGTCTTATCTCAGTATGGCCAATAACTTCCGTACCTCCACTGCCACTATGAGAAACAATACCTACATCAGGCTAAAAGGTTTTAATGTGGGTTATACTATCCCCGAGAATATACTGAAAAAGGTGAAGATGTCTAACTTAAGATTCTATGTGTCGGGCCAAAACCTGTTTACCTGGACTGCAGAGTATCTGAATTCAGATCCTGAATCCGCAGCAGGCGGCGCTTACAGATTTGCCAACCAGAAGTCTGTTTCTTTTGGTCTTACTCTATCATTTTAAATACCTGAGTGATGAAAAATATTAAATCAATAATAAACCAACGACTAAGCGTAGTTGTAATTGCCGTTATCATATTTCTTTCTTCCTGTTCTAAAAAGTGGCTGGATATTGAGCCACAGGATCGTGTGAGTGAAGATGCTGTATGGGATAATGCTTCAGTAGCCGACTTATTTTTAAATGACATCTATGGCTATTTGCCGCCTTACAGAACTACAGGATGGTGGAGTGAAAGCTGGACGGATAATGCCATTAATACACAAACCTGGCAGGGGCAGGCGGAAATTGTGCGGAGTGGCGCAATGTCTCCCAGCAATACCTTGTTTACCATTAAAAGATATGATGCGGTAAACGACTGGCATTGGGATTCTAATTTTGTTTATATCAGAAAGTGTAACGTGTTTATTCAGAAAGTGAGAGCATCTGAGGGATTGACCAGTGAGTATAAAACAGCGCGGGTAGCCGAAGCCAAGTTTATGCGTGCATGGTTTTATATGACTACGTTCAAATATTTTGGTGGACTTCCGTTGATTGACGAGCCATTAGATCTGAAAACACAAGGCGATGCCATCTTCCGCCCAAGGGCAACTGCACAGGAAACAGTGGCCTTCATAAGCAAGGATTGCCAGGAAGCGGCAGACTCACTACCCGTAGATCAGCCTGAATGGGGAAGAATAACAAAGGGCGCTGCGCTTGCATTAAAAGGATATATCGAATTGCTTGGTGCAAGTCCATTAAGCAATCCCGACGGCAATACAGAGCTATGGGCAAAAGCCGCTGCCAGTTACAAAAAGGTAATTGATATGGCAAAATACCAGCTCACTCCTTATTATCATGGATTGTTTATTGAAGATAATAATCATAACAGTGAAATGATTCTTCCCTACGTCATCAGGTATCCGTTGGCTTATGAAGACCAGGATGTTCGTTTTCTGGAAGATCTCTATGGTCCGGCTAATGCTATAATACAACCCTTTGGCGTGGTAAATTATTCTATTGTTGAGTCTACGCCTACGCAGGATTTGGTGGATGCCTACCGGATGAAAGATGGAAAGACCATCACTGAGTCACCATTGTATGACCCAGCTCATCCTTATGCCAACAGGGAACCCAGGTTTTATGAATCTATTATTTACGATGGTGCGCCATTCAGAGATGGCTTTATTTATACCAGGAAAGGTGATCCTTATAATGCTGTTGATCGTGCACGTACATCATGGGTTACCCCTACCGGTTATTATATCCGTAAAACATACGATGAAAGAATAAATGGATTGCTGGAACGCCCTAAGGGAAAGAAAAATCATGGCGATTGGCCAATTATCCGCTATGCTGATGTGCTGCTTGGATATGCCGAAGCACAAAATGAAGCGGTTGGTCCTGACGCATCCGTGTTGGATGCTATCAACCAAATCAGGCAAAGATCGGAAGTCAGCATTCCTACTATACAGGATACTTATGGCGCTGTTAGTAAAGAGCAGATGCGAGAGATTATCCGTAATGAAAGACGAATTGAACTGGCTTTTGAAGATAAGCGCTATACAGATATTACCAGGTGGAAAATAGGTAATAAGCTACAGGGTTTTGTACGTGGTGTTGAGCCTTCTTTAAATACCGTAACCAATCAAATTACTTACGACTATTTTAATGTGGTACCTCAAAAATTTGATGTAACCAACGATAAAAATTATCGTTTACCCATTCCTTTGAGCACTATGGAAAAAAATCCAAAGCTGGAACAGAACCCAGGTTATTAGTCAAGTGTGAAACGTCAGACCTGCCAGGCGACAAATGTGTGAGAATTTTCGCGTTTGTCGTCTCACTTCTCACGAAGAACTTCGACAGATTATCATTAACTCAGTAGTGAATGCCATGAAAGATTTGGAGCTTTGTAATGGCAGCTCATTCCGCTAAAAGCCAGCAAAAAACCCGGATTGAGAGATCCGGGTTTTACTGTCTTAATTTTAATGTAAATAATAAAAATTGTTATGAAAAAAATATTGTTTTCCCTACTTGTAATAACATATTGCTTTACTATAAAAGCACAAAATGTTTTTGAAAAAGATTTTACTAAACCAGCGGCCACCGAAGTGGCGGGTCCCTTGCCTAAAATTGTTACCCCAGGTATAGGCAATGCGCCACCATCTGATGCCATCGTTCTTTTCAATGGAAAAAATCTGGATAACTGGGTAATGTCAAAAGATAAAAGTGCCTGCCTTTGGAATTTAAAAGATGGTGCTATGACTTTTAAGCCTGGAACAGGCGATATTCAAACCAAACAGGTATTTGGTGATTGCCAGTTGCATGTTGAATTTAAAATTCCGGCCGATGCTAAAAACAGTACCGACCATAACAATGCAGGTAACAGTGGTGTGTTTATGCAGGAACGTTACGAAGTACAGATTTTCGACTCCTATAATAATGAAACACCGCTCTACGCCAACGGACAGATCGGAAGTATTTATAAACAGGTTATTCCCATGGCAAATGCTTCGAGCAAACCAGGTGAGTGGAATACTTTTGATATTTATTATACTGCTCCAAAGTTCCGCTACAACGGCACTGTTGAACAACCAGCCTATATTACCTTAGTACATAATGGCGTGTTAACACTGAACCATTTTGAAATACAGGGAACAATAGAATATATCGGTATTCCACGTTACCAGCTTCATGATAAAGCAGCTATTAAACTGCAAGGTCATGGTAGTGAAGTTAGCTTTCGGAATATATGGATAAGAGAGTTGTAGAGCATAACTGAATCATTCTTTAGCAAGCTGTTTTTTTACATATTCCATTGCTAAGGTACGTGTCTAAAGTACCTATCTTCTTTATTGTGAAAACCAGTATGAGCCCCTGCGCATTATTTGCATATTGCCCTCTTTGCTGAGGCTCGTGAGTATGGGTTTCCCTGCTTCGGATTGAGGTCTAAGCTTGGCTTTGTGTATTTGCTATGCGAGGAGTTTTCGCCTGGTACAATAATTATTATTTCTATGGGTAAATATATCATCGCCTTCAAAAAATATTATACACCGCTTTTTTAAAAATCACAAAATTCCAATTTTTTATAAAGTAATTTCTTATTTCTAACTTCCGAGTTTTCAGAAATAAATTGTGCTGTGAAATTTCGTATGGAAGATTGATTATTGATTTCTAACTCTCTTTTTAGGATTTTCAGAATTTGAGTATCTGTTAATCCTTCATTTATAGTACTACATTTCTTTTCGATGGCATTCTTCAGGTTTTCTCTTTGTTTTTTATCGGAAGCATAAAATGCAAGATTCAATATTGAACTTGTACTATCCTGGAAGTCTTGAAATTCCTTATACCAATTAGGTTTTGATTTAATTACATCGTTGACTTTATCTACCTCTTTTTTGGATAATTGCTTAATGTAATCCGGAGCGCAACTTTCTGAAGTAATAGATTTTTTGTAAGAAGAATTTAGAAATCTTTTGCAATGCACAGTTATTTCTGTTGAGTTATCAGGGAAAACACTTTCTATTTCGTCTATCCGGGTAATCTGCCAAATTCCTTTTGTATATGAATACACCCAGTTTCCAACTTTCATTTTATCTTTTTTTAATTCAAAGCCGTCGTTGGCGTTTTATGACCGGCAAAGTGAAAGGGTGCACCAGCAAACTGAGGAGCCCACTCACTATAACATCTAAGACCTAATGTTGTTAGTGAAACTACACATAAAAGCGCAGACATAATACCATCAACGGCGGAATATTTTAAAAAAAGCTGTGCTCCACACGTGGCTCCCATGGAGCCGATATGATCGTATAATT
>JBGALP010000139.1:0-12642 GCA_044223805.1 Agriterribacter sp. | reverse complement strand
GGCTTTTGATGGCGCCATATTGAGCATTGTAACTGGCATCAACAAAATCAAGATCATGTATGAAGGCCGGTTTGATGATTATTTTTTTAAATGCCGGTGCATCTGCGGAAGTATTGATGCCAGCTAAGGTTTTATACATCCAGGCTGAAACAGCGCCCATAGAAGGGTGATTACGTGACGCATCGCCGATATTGCGGTTTACGTCCCAGGCTTCAAATAGGGTAGTGGCTTTAGAATTTTTGATCCAGTTACCCCAGGATGGCAGCGTTTCTTTTGTCACCATTTTATATACCGATTCACTATAACCGAAATCAGATAAAACTTCGGGAACAATCAGGCTTCCGATAAATCCAAAATCAAGACTGTAATTGTTCGCTGCCAACACACTATCAAGGTTGTGCGCCAGTTGCTTACGGTATTGCTCAGGCGCTATATTCATATATAAAGGAAGCGCATAAGATAATTGTGTTTTGTTACCGTATGATACCTGTTGCTCATCAAAAAAATATTTGTTGATGGAGTCTTTAATTTTCGCGGCTTTCATTTCGTATTGTTTTGCTTCACCACCATGCCCGGTGATATTTGCCATTTTGGCCATCAGTATATTGTCGTGGTAATAATAACAGGAAACCATAAAATCCACCGGCGTAATAGCTTTATAGTATAACCAATCGCCGAGCCCTTTAGTCAGCAGCCCTTTTTCATTTTCGGTAGTGGCAGCAAACGCCAAATATTTTTTAGCCGTTGCATAAATGTTGTTCATACTCTCTTTATCACCGGAATATTTATATAATGTTGATGGCACTATAAAAATAGCCGCATCCCATATTGGTCCTGCCCATTCTGAATTCCATTTCCACGATGTAGGAACAATGCCAGGCATGTCTCCATCGGCAGACTGTGCATCCGCCATATCCTTCACCCACTTTGCATATATATTCCGGGAATCATAATTGATCATTCCCGCTTCCTGCACCATAAATCCGTCTGCCATCCAACCATTTTTTTCGCGGGTAGGACAGTCGGTTGGCAAACCAAACAAATTACTGAGATAGGAATTTTTGCAGATCTTATAAATATCATTCAGCATTTTATTGGAAGAATTGAAATGCGCATGTTCTTTTACATCACTATGCATTTTTAATGCCTGCAATTTTACATCTGCCAAAGCAATCTTTTTATTTGAGGTAAGTTCAATATACTGGAAACCGTGGTAAGTGAACGGTGGAATAAAAGTTTCTGTTCCTTCTCCCTTCAATATATAAATGTCAGACTGTATTATTTCTCTTGCATTACGTGGACGAAGATGCATGCTGATATTCCGTTGGTCAATATTCCCATCTTCATGAACCATTTCAGCATGTCTTAACATAACCTGTGTTCCTTTCGCTCCTTTAATTTGTAAGAAGGGTACTCCTGCAAAATTCTGCCCCATATCAAATACATAACAGGTATCGTTTATTTTTTTTACACCAGCAGTACGGATAGTATCAGCCGTTGTTGCAGAAGGAATGAGTTGTGATTCTATAATAGGAGCGGAGGACTGTGTAAGTGTAGCATTCTTCCATGCCGCATCGTTAAAGCCAACTGTATTCCAACCTTTTTGTTCCAGTCGCGCATCGTACGTAGCGCCAACATGTATATTGTCGAATAGGAGCGGACCGGTAGCAGTTTTCCAGGTCTCATCTGTTTTAATAATTTCTTTACTGCCATCTTTATACGTAATATGTATTTCACCCATTACCTGTGGCCGTTTACGCCAGGGTGCTTCGTGAAAGTTCCACACAGTAGGCGTTTGTTCGTTGAACCACCCGTTACCTAATTGCATTCCTACACAATTATCCCCGTTTTTCAGCATGGCTGTTATATCGTAAGTCACATAGAGTACCCGCTTGCTGTAATCGGTAAATCCGGGATCAAGACTGTTTTTGCGCAACGCTTTTCCATTGAAAGAAACTGTGGCGTAGCCTAAACCACTTATATAACATCTTGCTTTGGCAATTGGTTTGTGTACATTAAAAACTTTGCGGAACATAGGCGAGGGGGAGTATGCTGTATCATGTTCATCTGTGATCCACGAAGCTGTCCAATCATTGGGAGACATTTTTCCTGTTTCAAACCAGCTCTGGCCTGAAATAACTTTTCCGTCGTTTAACCACGCCTCCGCCTTCCACCAGTATGTAGTATGTGATGATAGTTTTTTCCCTTTATAATATGCGAGTTGGTCATCTCCATTTATTTTACCTGAGGTCCATATATCAGGTTTACCCTTTTCCAGATTTTCTTTTGAAGAAGCTACAGAAATGCTGTAAGCAATCTGTTTGGTGGCCTCCGGAGAAACGATCTGCCACATCAGGCGGGGATTTTGAAGATCAATCCCCAACGGTGTATTCACATATTCGCATTGCATGGATGCAACACTTTTTTGAGCGCGGGTGTATTGGAAAAAGAATGTAAATAAGAAAAAGGTTAATATAATCTTTGAAAAGCGGTTACACATGGCTTTGAGTTATAGCGTATGAAATAAAAAAGTTAAGTATATCAATATTCTCAACAAAGCAAATTAAGGGATAAAGCATGTAAACTAAAAAAAAATGCGGGTTTATAAAGTGATGTATAAACGAAATCAAACAATATACATACACATAGAAAAACACTATAGCAATTGGGATGCTACAGACAGCCAAGCAGACAATGGTTCCCAATATTTATCAGCTTGTAAAGAAGATTAATTTTATTCTTTGAACTCTGTAATAGCAATGTTGGCGTTTTCTTTATCCTCTTCCGGAATGCTTCCATGCCACCAATTAGCCAATGTTGAACCGGTAACATTCATCAATGGACCAAAAATAGCAGGAGCCAAACCAACGGTTCCTAAACCACCCATCATCAACGCGAGTCCTGATGCGAGGCCGCCATTCTGCATGCCGACTTCGAGTGATATCGTTCTGCAATCTTTCTCCTTAAACTTCAATAAACGGGCAGACCAATACCCCAGCGTGTAACCAACAATGTTATGAATGAATACTGCCAGTATCAATAACAATCCTACCTCCATTAATTTATTTCTGCCGGCTGCAGTAATTACTACAATAATCAATGCAATACCAACCATAGAGATCAACGGCATCGCTTTATCCAGCCATTTTACTTTTCCTCTTACCAGGTAATGAAAAATTAACCCGGCTATAATAGGAATGATCACCACTTTAGTGGTATCCCAAGCCATTTCCCAGAAATGAACCTGTACCAAACGGTTGGCAAGCAGGCGCATGAGCAATGGGGTGAAGATTGGGGCTAACAAGGTAGATACAGTAGTAACGGCAACAGATAATGCAAGATTGGCTCTTGCGAGGTAAGCCATTACATTCGATGCCAATCCACTCGGGCAACAACCCACTAAAATAATTCCTGCCGCAATTTCTGGTGGAAAATTAAACAGGCTGAAACATATAACCTACCAAGGGCATAATAGTATAGTGACAAATAACACCAATGATTATACCTTTAGGCTTTCGCAATTCCACAGCTAATTCCCTTAAACTTAATTCACTACCCATGCCAAACATAATCACCTGCAATAAAGGAATTATCAGCTTCGACAATTTAAAATCCCCCACCTGTACAAAATATTGAGGATAAAGTACATTGCAAGGCTTACAGCGCAATATCATTACCGTGAAAGAAAATCCTTTTAGTGTTGCATATGTTCTAAACCATAATGAAAGCGAAACAAAAAACAGCATCAAAAACCAGCCGCTGATATTGTGCTTATTCAAAAAAACAGCACCTGCGTATAATACAAAAAAAACAACAGCAGGAATAGCTTTGATTAAGGTTGACCTTTCTGTAATCATCAATAAATTAATTGCACATCATTATATAAAAAAACTAACTCCACAACCTGTCCCAGGAACGTTTTTCATTCCAGTCTGGCGTTGGCAAAAAATAGTTTTTGTCTTTCGGGTCAAGGTGTTTTTTTATTTCTTCATCATTCAGTTCTACGCCTAAGCCGGGAGAATCGGGTACATTAGCAAAACCTTTTTCTATCAGCGGTTTTTTATCAACAGTGCGCACATAATTTTCCCAATATGGCAAATCAATATTGTGATGCTCCAACGCTAAAACATTTTGAGTAGCCGCGGCACAGTGTACATTAGCCATAAAGGAAACCGGCGTACCCGCAAAATGCATAGCCATGGCTACGCCTCTTTCTTCCGCATAATCGCCAATCTTTTTTGTTTCCAATAAACCACCTGATGTAGCAAGATCAGGGTGTATAATATCTACCGCATGATTATCCACCAGCTTCATAAACTCTTCCTTAAGATAAATATCTTCACCTGTTAATGTAGGCGTTTCAATTGCCCGGGTTATATCTTTCCATTGCTCAGTATATTGCCATGGAATCATATCTTCCATCCAGGCCAGCCGGTAAGGCTCTAATTTTTTTGCAAGCCGGATGGCATTGTTCATATCAAAATGTCCGAAGTGATCTGAAGATAACGGTACATCATACCCTACAGCAGCACGCACTTTATCTACATACTTTGCCATTTCATCCAGGCCCTTATCTGTTATTTGTATTTGTGTAAATTGATGTTGTGTCATTCCAAGCGTCATGGGTTTATCATTCCATTGACCTCCTTTCCAGAATTCAGCATTTACCAACGCCCCCGGAATATCCTTAATCAATTCAATACCTAAATCCATTTTAAGCCAACTGTACCCTTTCACCTGCAACCGGTCTTTTACTTTCGCGCTGAACGCGGCCGCATCTTCCTCTTCAGGTGTGTCTGCATACAGCCTTACCTTATCGCGGTATTTACCGCCCAACAATTGGTATGCCGGAACATTATAAGCTTTACCTGCCAGGTCCCACAAAGCCATTTCAACAGCGCATACTCCCCCTCCCTGGCGTCCATGAAAACCAAATTGTTTTATGGCTTTAAATATCAGTTCCACACTGCAGGGATTCATTCCCAGGATGCGGCTTTTTAAAAAAAGCGCGTAACGCCAATCAGCGCCGTCTCTTACTTCACCTAACCCGTATATGCCCTGGTTGGTATCAATACGTATAATGGGGCAACGACCGGTAGTAGACATAGCGACGGCATAGCGCATATCAGTAATTTTTAAGTCGGATGGAGCGCCGTACCGGTTTACTTTTGATGTTGATTGCGCTAATGTATCTTCTAAAGATGCAAACATAAACCCACTTAACGCCAGTCCTCCCAGCGCGGTTTTTTTAAGAAAATCACGCCGTTTGTTTTCATTTTCAGCAATAGGAATTTCATTTATTGCGATTGGCTGAGTTGCTTCCTTTGTATATTTTTCTATCAGATGTTTAAGTGAATGTTTCATTACAGCAAGTTTAAATAGATGAGGTATTATCGTTATTAAAACAAGTAAGGAGTAACTACCAGGTGCGGTCTTTCATATAATCATCCAGTTCTTTTTTTGTCATTGGTAATTTGCCGGGATAATTTTTGAGCCATTCCACAAAATCATTTTTGATCTGATCGCTCCATTGCGAATCAATTTGTCCCGGTGTATACTTTCCTTCGCGTAACCGTTGATGTCCAAACTGGTCACGCAATTGTATAAATTCTGAATTAAGTACCAGCTCTTCTACTAAATACGCAGGAATAAAAACTGTACCTGCTTTCTTGGCCAATACCACATCGCCTGGCAATACGGTAGCCCGGCCAATTCTGATAGGTACATTAATACCTGCAAGCATCATTTGCTGAATATAAGATGGATCCTGCCCCTTAACCCATGCATTAAATCCTTTAATGGCGGCAAGTCCCTCCATATCACGCACAGATCCGTAAAATATTACGCCCCGTTTCGATTTGGCATAAATAGAATTGCCGAGGTTATCGCCTATTAAAGTACCATCTGCTATCTTTCCATAACTATCGGCAACGTATATATCTCCATTTTTCAACACATCTATAGGCCAGGAATTGGTTGCGCCTATCCGGTTTTCAGTCTTGCCTTTCTCTTTTATTACTTTATCAAAATCGGGGCGAAGCGGCATATATTGAGCGGTTACCACTCTACCCGTCATTACGCTATCCTGGTTTAAGATCAGCCAATCCCCTTCATATTGATTTTGAAATCCCTTATTACGGAGTACACCCCAGGCTTCTTCAATAGATATATTTTTTAACCGCTCCAGCATCTGGTCAGATATTTTCGGGCGCCCGTCAGGTGTACGTTCGCCCTTCCATTCAGAAGTTAAGGCGATAATTTGCTGTGGAGATAGTGTAACCTGTTGGGCAAAAGAAATAAGCGAGATAGAGATGCCAAGCATCAGACTGACTATTTGTTTATTCATATGGAGTTCGTTTTGTCGCATCCCGAATATAAGCATTTAGTTTTCACAAAAATGCAGTTAGCTTAACTAACTGGTTTAATAACCCGATTGTACAGACCGATGTTTTAATTTAGCGATACTTACATTCATGTACACAATTTACTGCTATGGACAAATACGCTTTTATATTGCATATCCTGTATATCATTGCTATTACCGCTGAGGCAATGACTGCCGCTTTGTCTGCGGGGAGAAGACAAATGGATTGGGTGGGCGTATTTATTATAGCATGGGTAACCGCGCTTGGTGGAGGCACAATCAGGAATATATTGCTGGGGCATTATCCTATGTCGTGGGTAGAACATCCTGAATATTTATTTATAACAGCCGGCGGAGCTGTATTCGCCGCCGTGATTGCGCGGTTTATGAATAAACTTAAACGTCTTTTTTTATTTCTTGATGCAGTTGGACTAGTTGTTTTTACGATAATAGGATGTCAGCTGGCACAACAATTGAACCTGCCTGTTGTTATTATTTTATTAAGCGGCATGATAACCGGCTGTGCCGGAGGTGTTTTAAGAGATGTTTTATGTAACGACATTCCACTGCTGTTCAGTAAAGAAATTTATGCTGCTGCATCTATTGTTACAGGAGCTGTTTTTGTGGCTGTTCAATATTGTGATGCACCTGTTCAGCTTGCTATTTTTATTGCCTGTCTTGCAGGACTTGCGCTTCGTTTACTGGCCATCCGTTATGAGTGGCAGATGCCCAGGTTTATTTATAAAGAAGATCTGCATTTGTAAGAGTTAAGTTATGTGGTGTGTGGTAAAGGGTTATAATGCTCAAATTTATTATCTGTACACAGAACAGCGTGCGTGCTCAAAAAAAATAAAAAAACGCAATCCAACTTTCTTCGGGGTTCGTAAATAAAGGAAATCAAACTTTATGAACCAGTTGAAGAGATTATTTTTTTTAGCTATTGCTACCACAATTACCAGTATAACTTTTGCGCAGGAAAAAACCGTAATGGTAGGCGGTGCTGCCATGTATCCCGGCAAAAACATTATTCAGAATGCCGTTAATTCAAAAGATCATACCACACTTGTTGCTGCGGTTAAGGCTGCAGGGTTAGTTGAAACATTATCGGGTGATGGTCCATTTACTGTATTTGCCCCCGTAAACGCTGCGTTTGATAAACTTCCCAAAGGCACAGTTGACAATTTGTTGAAACCGGAAAATAAACCGACGCTTACTGCGGTACTTACCTACCATGTGGTTGCAGGTAAATGGGACAGCAAATGGTTGATGGATGAAATTAAGAAAGGTGGTGGAATGTATACCACATCAACCGTACAGGGTAGCAAATTAACCTTTATGATGGACGGGAAAAATATATGGATAAAAGATACAAAAGGAAACAAGGCTAAGATTACGATTGCGGATGTATATCAAAGCAATGGTGTAATTCATGTTATTGATACCGTATTGATGCCTTAAACTACCACCCGATGTTAACTTTCAATAAAATTATTTGAATGAAAGTTGTATATCGTATTGTATGGAAATCTTTATGATGTATAATTATCCGTACGCTTTTTAGTAAACCAGGATCTGAAGAAGCCGTTATTAATTTAGCGGCTTTTTCTATTTCAGGAAGTTATGCGATATGGTGAACAGACGATGCGATATTTTATATTCTTATACTTCTTTAAAGATAGGCACGGTTAAAAACTAAAATTCAACTACACTTTTGTAACTTCCTGCCTCAAAATTATAGAACTTCCGGGCATACTTTAATTATTTTGATGCAGGCAAAACAACTTAAACAACACTACGATATAGTTATTATTGGTGGCGGAATTGGTGGGCTTACCGCTGCCGCGCTTTTGAGCAAAACAGGTTTTTCTGTTTGCGTGATCGAAAAGGAACCACATGTGGGCGGCTACCTTGCGGGTTTCAGAAGAAGAGATTTTATATTTGATACAGCAATACACTGGTTAAATCAATACAATGCGCAGGGCATCATTACCAAACTATTTGATGCGCTTGGCAACGATCATCCGGTTGCCATTTCTCTAAAAAAAACGCGCAGGTATAAAGGACAAAGTTTTGATTACCTGCTTACCAGTAATCCAGATGAATTAAGAGATGAATTGATCAGGAAATTTCCCCACGAGGAAAAGGGCATAATAAGATTTTTTAAAAGCGCCAAACGGATAGGTGGTTCGCTGAACAAACTCAACAAAATATTCAGATCTGAAGAAACCATGTCGTTGTGGGAAAAATGGATCAGCCGGTTAAAACTGATTGGTTTCCTGGCGCCCTTTATGCCCTATATTTTTTACAGTGGCGAAAAAGGATTAAAGAAAGGGTTGAATCGTTTTTTTAAAGACGAAACATTGCAGCGGATGTTCTCTTCTGAAACAGAACTCATAGGTTGTATGGTTCCCATTGGATGGTCGTATGCCGACGATTTTCAATGCCCGCCAAAAGGAGGAGGACAGGTAATACCCAATTGGCTTGCACATGTGGTGGAATATTTTGGTAATGACATATGTACCCGCTGCACCGTGCAGGAAGTTTTACTCGAAAACAAAACCTGTACAGGGGTAAGAATAATACAGAGAGGGGTAGTGCAAGACATTAAAAGTAATTATGTAATTGCCGCCTGTGATATTGAAACACTATACGAAAAGATGTTGCCCGCTGATGCTATTCCTTTAAAAATGAAAAAGCGATTAAAGGATGCGGAATTGTACAGTTCATCTATTACTATTTCTATAGCGCTTGATTGTACGCCTGAATCCCTTGGTTTGGGTGAAGAATTGATTCACCTGGTAAATGAAAATGTGTCTTTTGATGCTCACAACAATGGTGACCCGGCCACTACAGAAATAAGTATTCTGCCGCCATCATTAAGAGATAAATCCCTGGCGCCGGAGGGACAGGGTACACTTACCTTGTTTATGCCGGCGCTTATGCAGTATGGTGATAACTGGTGTACCACCAGGGATGATGAAGGAAATTATATTCGCGGAGAAGCATACAGGGCGTTGAAAAAAGAAGTGGCTGATATTATTATTGAAAGGGTAGAGGCCTCGGTAGCACCGGGCTTACGCTCTCATATAATTACCTGCGATATTGCTACACCGGTTACCCATTACCGGTATACCGGCAATAAAAACGGAACCATGATGGGCGCGAAACCAGGTAAAAAAAATATGCAAAGCAAAATAGCGCATTACCAAACGCCGGTAAAAAACCTGATACTGGGCGGACATTGGGCAGAACTGGGTGGGGGAGTGCCTATAGCAGTAAAAGCGGGTACTAATGCCTGTTTGCTTATTCTGAAAAAGGAGAAGAAACCCGCTTTTACCACGCTTACTCAATATCTGGATGAAAAAATCTCTCTGCAACAATTGTTAGATAGCCCATATTTCAAACCTTACAACAACTCGTGGGTGCAGCCACTTACACCAGCGGAAAGAAAAGCCAGGAGAATGAAAGAAGAAGAAATTAAGCAGGACGAATAGGATTTTCCGCTCACAAAATTTTGATGCACCTCGCGGTTAACCTGTTCAGCATAACGGTGTGGGATGGTCATCACCGGCCTTGTAGAATTTAGCTTTAAAATGCTGCATGCCATAATAAAATTTGCATACCCTTTGTATAATACTGCGTTAAATGAAAAGTTTACTAATTGTTGAATTATAACCTTGCTACATCTTTGGTTTTCAAACTAAAAACAAAACCAAATGAAAAAAATTCAACACTGCATCTTCAGCTCGCTCATCGTTTTTATCGCAACTCAATCGGTAAATGCTCAAATTAAGCAGGGCGCAAACATGATAGGCGGCTCAATAGGCTTTTCAAGCCAAAAAACCAGCCAATCCTATATTGGTAATCATGCACAAAGTATAAAAGTGACAAGTATTGTTCATCCACCATGACGTTAAAACAAATTTTTTAGTAGGGGGCGATTGGGTTATTCGCTCCGTTACTGAAACGAACAACAGTAACAGTGTAAAAATGAAAAATAATATGGTTCGGATTGGGCGTATTCAGTAGCATTATATAAAAATCGGATCCTCCGGTTTTTATTTGTTTTTACAAAACCGGGTGGGAGTAGATGTGTACAAAAGTGAATCACCCATTTTAAGAGTAATGGGTTTAACATCGGTCTCGGTTTGAATCCAGGGATTGCATATGCTATTACTCCAAAAGTACATATTGAGACAGGACTTAATAATTTATTGTATGCGGGTTATTCAAATCTAAAATCAAGTGGCACTGATCCTTTTTATTCATCAAAAAGCAGCGGGTTTGGCGCAAGTGTCGGTTTAGGTAATTCCACCCAATTTATCGTAGGCGTAAAGTTCTTCTTCGGCACATAAAATTAATTTCCTGCACATTGTAAAATAGCACGGGTACTAAACAGTATTGATATTCTCATTATATTTAGTACTTTAACAAAACGCTTGAACATATGCGCAGGAAAACTTTTATTAAAAACACTTTATTAAGTGCCGCCGCTTTTACCATAGTACCCCGTCACGTACTGGGCGGCAAAGGTTATATTGCTCCCAACGATCATATCAATCTCGGCTTTATTGGAACGGGCAAACAAGCGAGGGGCTTGTTGAAAGGAATGTCGAAACTAACAGAAACGATTACCGTTGCTGCCTGTGATGTAGACAAAAAGAAACTGGACTTGTTTGTTGGCCAGGCCAAAACAGAAAATGCGGCAAAGAAATCGGCGGACGTAACATCGTATGCCCATTACCGGGAGCTGCTGGAGCGGAAAGATATTGATGCGGTAGTAGTGGCAACACCCGATCACTGGCATGCACAAGTAAGTGTAGATGCTGCTAAAGCGGGTAAGGATATTTATTGCGAAAAACCATTAGCGCTTACCATTGCCGAAGGAAGAGCGATGGTTAATGCGGTAAGGAAATACAAACGGATACTGCAAACAGGAAGTATGCAGCGTTCTTCTTACAACTTCAGGCAGGCTGCAGAGCTTGTGCGCAACGGCTATATAGGCGATGTGAAAGAAATCAATGTATCGGTAGGTGAGCCGGTAAAACAATGTGACCTGCCGTCTATGCCCATACCTGAATACCTGGATTGGAATACGTGGATAGGGCCATCCATGTATCGCGGTTATCATCCTAAATTATCACCACCTATCGAAGATGACTCCTGGGCAATGTGGCGCAGCTATAGTGGATTTGGCGGCGGTTATATAACCGACTGGGGTGCACATATGTTTGATATTGTACAATGGGCGCTGGATATGGATGCATCAGGTCCGATAGCTTTTATCCCACCTGCATCAAGCCCCGATGCACAAAATGGATTGTCGTTCAAATATGCCAACGGCATTATTGTAAATCATAAAAATTGGCTGGAGGGAAGTGCTATTCAGTTTATTGGAACTAAAGCAACGCTTGAGGTGTCAAGATCATTTATTCGTTCTACTCCTGAAAATATTGCCGGAATAGAAATAAAACCAACTGAGAAACGGGTATACTTCAGCGACAATCACCACCAGGATTGGATTAATGCGATTAAAAAAAGAACGTTGCCAATCGCCGATGTGGAAATCGGCCACCGTACGGCTACCGTTTGTAATGCTATAAATATTGCCTACGAATTACAGCGGCCATTAAAATGGGATCCTGTAAAAGAAAAATTTGATGACGAGTATGCCAATCAGATGATCTCCCGACCTTTCAGAGCGCCATGGAATTTTAATGATTTTTAGGCTGTAAGCATTCAGCTTTGAGCTATCAGTGTGTGGTATCAGTACGAAAATGTAGTGTGGTTTTAGATGAAAGTTTTTCTCCGCAAAAAAGTAAAATCTATGCGTTGATGAACGTAGAAATAAAAAAAGCTACCCGACAGATAAGCAACCCCGTCCCATACATCTGCGGTTGCTTTGTTCGATAGAAGAGGAGCAACGATCTCAAATGCGAAGGTGCTATACAAAGCAATTGCTGAAAGCCAGGATAAAGGATAGGTGTAATTTTTATTTTTTACAATAAAAAGGCGGGTGAGTACAATTGCTAAATGCGCAACTACCGGAACGAATAAAAAATCAGTAAGCCAGTTGTTTAGTAAAGGTATGGGTAATGCCAGGCGGCGGAATACGTGTACGATTACCCATAGCAGGCAATAGCATATAAATAACCCATCGAACAGACGGGTTACAAGGCAAATAAAATAGCTGCTACAATCGCTATCGTCACGCATGAAAATAGTATAAAGAATAAAGAAAATGCCAGGTTCTTACCCAGTTTTATAAAACCATTATC
>JBGALP010000138.1:0-12136 GCA_044223805.1 Agriterribacter sp. | reverse complement strand
CCAATACCTTACCAGGCTCATCTTTTAGTATGCCTTCTGTATGCAACTGCTGTAAAAATCCGCTTATCCGCAACAGGGCTTCGTCCTTTTGTGTGATGTGTTTTACCAGCGCGGTTACCTTATGCCCCGCGGCTAATATGCAGGTGGCAATACTGCTGCCCATCAAACCGAGGCCAACTGTTCCTATATTGATTTTATGCTGCATAGTGTTACTTTATACTTCCGAAAAGTATTTTAAAATCTGATCTCTAATAGCTTTTTTCATATTTACTTTTTTGGCTTGAACCAAAAAAGTAACAAAAAAGTTTCCCGCACAAGCGGGACAGGAAAATAGCTAAAATTTACTTCATTACGCGCCGAAGAAGCTTACTATCAGCTACGTCCAATTTCAAACAATTGAATAATTGTACGTTTGAATATAACTCAGCATCTTCGCCGCTTAACCTGCCTACCGGCAGGCAGGCGCTTCATTCGTAAATTTCTTAACGCTATTTTTTTGAGGACTGTTTATCCAGACTTTTATATCACCCTTCATCTGTGACTGGTAAGTGTCAACAACTTGATTACTTTTCTATAATAGCAATAGCGTCAATTTCAATTTTTATTCCGTCGCCCAAAACGGATTGTACCGTGGTGCGCGCCGGCAATACGCCGGAAAAGAATGAGGCGTAGGCAGTATTAAAACGATCAAACTCATTGATGTCAGCCAGGTGCACCGTACATCTTACGATGTTGTCTTTAGTGCCGCCAGCGGCCTCTACAATTTTTTGTATGTGAGATAGCGTGAGCAAAGTCTCTTCTTCAATAGTCCCATGCACTACATCACCTGTTATCATATCTAAAGCGGCTTGCCCGCTTACGAACAAAAAACCTCCGGCTAAAACGCCGGCAGAATATGCGCCGGTGTCGGCCATCTTTGTGGGATGTTTGATTTCTTTTTTAAACATGCTTGTAAAATATTAAACCGTAATAGTACTGTACGCCTTTTGCAAAGTTGCCGAAACATCAACAGCAATACCTCCCATTGTTTTGCTTTCATCTGCTGCCTGCATAAAAGCGTATATTTCTATAGTTTCATCAACAGGCACCGGTGTGATACCTGTTTCAAAAAAACGGATAATTTGTTTAAGTAATGATTCATATCCACCGTATGATCCAAGCGGCGACACGCCATTCTCACCAAATGCGGTTCCGCCGTAGCCGGCTTTCCCACCTCTTATACCACGAAAAGTACCAATGCGTCCATCCTGCCAGGTACCTGTTACTATGTCGGTGTTTTGTTCATGTATTCTTCGTACTTCTTTACAACCTTTTCCCATAACTGTAAACAATAATTCTATGCCATGAATGCCATACCAGAAAAAATCAGGATGCGAAGGTTCAAGTTCGCAGGGGCTATAAGCATCAGCTCCTAAAACTTTGCCCACTGTTTTACCCGCGGCAATATCCTGCGTAAGCGGAGTATATCTGAGCGAAGAGGATGAAAAGACAGGTACTTTATACTTTTCGGCCGCTTTATATATTGTAAGCACATCAGTAAGCGAAGCAGCAACCGGCTTATCAATAAACAGGGTTTTACCTGCCTTCATTACCTGTATAGCCTGCTCAAGGTGTGGATGACCATCATTGGTTTCCAGCATAATTACATCTGCTGTTTTCAGTAAAGCGTCTATAGAATCTACAATGGCAACTCCCGATTTTTTCACTTCCTCTGTATAAGCAGGGATTCTTTCCCTACTGCTTTGAATGGTTTTGCTGCCCCAGGGATAAGCCGCAACCACCTTATACCCCAGGTAATCCGCATCGGCATCAGCAACATTCAGCGCCTTTACAAACGCGGTGCTGTGCGAAGTATCTAAGCCAATAATACCTATGCGTTTACCCTTCGCCGTAAGTAAGCCAGACTCTTTAAAAACACCCGCGGATACAATATTGGGTAAGCCTGCCGCAATGGTACCCATAGCAGCCTGCTGTAAAAAATTTCTGCGGCTGTAACCTGTTTTATTCATACCTGTATATAATAGTGATAAAAAAATTGAACTGTAAAATAAAGTAACCGGCACTTAAATAACATTCTCCTTTAACTGTACTTTTTGTGCATACGCGAAAAAAACCGGATACAATATAGATGCATTTTATGAACGGCAATACCCATTCCTGCAATTTTTTTATTTCATCCACCAAATCATTTTCATCACAAACCTTTACTACTACAGCAGTATTTCATCATGCAACATTTGGGGGACAGGGCAAGTTCATACGCAACACTTTCCGCTGAAAGCCAGCAGGAATGGGATTCTATCTGTCAAAAAAAGATATTTAAGCGAAATGAATACTTAACTGATTGCAAGATGGTCAAATTTATATTTAACCAGGTAGGTAAAATTGAATTTGGTAGGTTACAGCTTGAAAATGGTAGTTTCTGCTGAGTTTAATAATATACTACTATGAATATCCCGCACAGCCATTGCAATAGCCAATAGATAGTATAGCTTTAAGTACAATACGCCAAACACCTAATCCATTTCATGGAATACTCAAATGTTATTATAGACAACCTGTTGTTGCAATGTAAACCTGTAATGGGCAACGACTTTGATAAATACAGAAACCATGTGTACCGTGTTTTTCTGAATTGCATTTTGCTTGACAGCAACAAAAACAATGAAGATAAATATGCTATCGCGGCTGTGTTTCATGATATTGGTATATGGACTGATCATACCATTGACTACTTAGATCCTTCTATTCATCAGGCTAAAATATACCTGGAGCAAAAAGGAATGCAACACTGGACGGCTGAAATTATTTTAATGATACAGTGGCATCATAAAATAAGCAAATACAAAGGTGATTATAATGAGACAGTAGAAACCTTCAGGAAAGCGGACTGGATAGATGTTTCCCTTGGCCTGTTGCGTTTTGGGGTTGATAACCAAACGTTAAAAAACAATAGGCGCTTATTACCAAATCTTGGTTTTCATTTCTTTCTTGTAAAAAAATTGACGAAAAACTTCTTTAAACATCCCTTAAATCCGTTGCCGATGTTCAGGAAATAAATTTCCCGGCGCAATTAATCCGCCCGGAACCACTTCTCGTGCGCCACCCTTATTGTAATGATAAGATTGGCTTAACAGTCCAAAATGTTGTAGGGTTGTAACCGTTCAGAAATATATAGTTTATTGTAAGTACTACTACACCAGGATATACAGACCGCCGGTAAAAGACAATGCTCAATTTGATGTATATAGTAGCATAAGCGGTCAGTCTTCCGTATAGATTGGCGTTATTGGGAAATTGAAAAGTCGTCCACCCGGAACTAAAGCCAAATTGAAAAAATGAAGTTGAAGCTAAGCGCTAAAAGCTAAATCGAAAAACGTCCAGTCCGAACTGAATCAACCATGTTGTTCATCTAAGTATTCTGAATAAAATAGCAAGCCACTTTTGATGTCGGGTCAAAAAAAACTTTTAAGTCACCATCACACCAGAAATTTAATTCAGTGAACAACTTCTCGTAATAATCATTTTTTCCATGAAAATTTTTTTCTTTTGCGGTTATTGGGCCGTTACTCATTAACTGACAAACAAACTGCATTTTTTTATTTGACTTAGGTGAAGTGGGCGTCTCAGAAGATTGTGTCCAATGTGGCTTACCAGCAATTGCAATAACATCAAATTCATTATCGTCATTTATACCGCCAAAAGGCTGTAGGGAAAAATTTGCCTTGTTATAAATAACGTATGAGGCTTTTGTAAGTTCGTCATACGCACTTGTAATTTCTGCGGTGTTTGCCGGATAGATTATTTTAGGTTGATTTGGATTTTCGTAATCCAGAAAAACATAGTCAAAGTCTGTAAAAATGGGACAAATTAAATGTAAAGGAAAAGTCAACCATTCAAAGTATTTGTCGGCATTATTAATGAATCCCAAATATTGAAATCCACCTAAAAATTCATTATCAGGAATTTTTAAGTCAGTTGGTATGTCTCCTCCTAATTGATGAAGCCCTTTGTCGTCTTCTACAAATTGCATTTGAGGTATTGAGCCGAAAAGATTCTTTAGAATATTCATAAATTTTGATAATGTTGGGTGTCTCACTGAATAGCACAAACACTGCTCATTGCTGATAGCTGATTGCTATTACCGCTGCATTTTCGACCACACTTTTTCTTTCATGTCTTTTACCAGCAATTCGCTGGAAGGTAAAGGTGGAAGATTATTATATGGTTTATCAAGATAGAAATAAGCAGTGGCGCAGACATCATCACTTCTGTAAAAATTAACGCTTGCCGCGTCAGCAGGAAAATCTTTATCCGTTATCCGCGGAAAGGAAGTACTATCGAGCATTAATATTTGCTCCGACGGGTTGCCTCTCATATTCAGAATATCTCCACCTTCGGCATTCCTGAGCGCCCACACAGGAATCAGCTTAGCACCCTGGGCCAGCATCTCTTTTATTTTTCCAGGAGGCGCGCTTCCCATTTGTTGTATGGTTACTTTGCAATCTTTTTCAAAATATACAGGGTCAGGAATATGATAGCGGTAAAACGCGTAGAGATCATTCTTATCATCCGATATTAAAGAGCCCTGGTAACGGTTATGATATACACCTTGTCCCCATCCGCTGCCAATATAGTCTTCGGTGCCAGTGCCCACAAGGGTTGGATGATTTGCATCTCCATCGGTATAAATTTTAACTTCACCTTCGCCAAACCAGGTATTGCGGTAAGCAGGATCACCGATCACTCCTATATTCACGCCAAGATATCTACCCCTACCCATAACCGTGGGCAACAATTGAAAATCTTTACCTAACTCCGTTTTTGCTACCCTGTTCCAACAGGCATGAAAATACATAGCATCGGCGGGAAGTTTGGTCATCTCGGTATAATTAATATCGTACCATACCAACGCGTGTGTTGGCGACTCATTGGTGAGTACAATTTTTGCAGACTTACGGTAAGGCATAGGAATAGTAAGATTAAATGATCTGCCTTCAGGATTAGAAAATAAGGCATTATCAAATGAAGTTACCAATCCAAGTGCCACTCCAAAAAAATCACCAACAGGTGCGGATACTGCGGGCTTTGATTCTCCGTCCCAATACATATCAATTCTTATCAGTCTTCTTTGTTCTTCACTGCGCGGAATAGTGCCGCTTAACCACATGCGGTTAATAATGCCAGCGCCTTTTACATCCATTAATACCAATCGCTCACCGGATTTTAACGTAAAAAAAGCGCTTCCTTTAGCGCCCTTGTTGGTAATACCGCCCATACCTTTTGCACCTGTTGGATTCTCGGGGCTGATCCATCTTGTTTTTGTGCCTGGAGCAGGTGCCTGGTATAATTCCTGTGCAGATAGATAATCATTGCTGTTTAATAAAACAACAATGACAGCGACAATTGAATATATTTTTATACGCATACTACAAACTTGTGTGTAATGTAAATATATAATAGACAGGTTGATTTATTATATCGCTGGTGGAGTATTCAAAATAATCAGTCCTTTACTTTATTTATGGATATTTTACTATAATTTGGCACTCACTAAAAATGGATAATGCGCCTGTTTAAAGTAGCATAACCCTTATCCGCAATACAATACAGCCTTAATAGTGTAATGTTCATTATAAAAGAAAATCAATATGGTCCGGCATTTCGGTGTTTTTAAATTTAAGCCTGGCATTACAGAAACACAGATTGAGCAATGCTTTTTAACCATGAAAGCGATGGTAGGAGATATAAACGGTTTGCTGGATATGGAGTACGGACCATACAATGGCAATGAAGGATTGAATGAAGATTTTACACATGGTTTTGTAATGACATTTGATTCGCCTGAATCGCGTGACGTTTATCTTCCTCACCCCGTACACGAAAAAGTAAAAGCGTTTGTGGTACCGAAACTCGAAAGAGTGATCGTGTTTGATATTGACCTGCCGGAAAAAACTTTCAGTAAATAATTTAAATGTCTGCGTAATGTCTCCTCAAAACAAAAGCATTTTAATACTGGGTTGTTTCGATACCAAGGGAGAAGATTTTAGCTTTCTCCGTCAATGCCTGATCAACCTGAACCAGCAGGTGATTACTGTAAATACGGGCGTAATGGAAACCGCTGTTAATTTTCCAATTGATGTAACAGCATCAGAAGTAGCACAGAATGCAGGTTATGATCTTAATACTATAAGAACAGCAGCCGATCGTGGTAATGCAGTAGAAATAATGGGCAAAGGCGCAGCACATACTGTAGCCCGGTTAGTAAAAGAAAACAAAATAAAAGCAGCTATTGGCATGGGTGGTGGCGCAGGTACCTATATCGCGCTTACGGGCATGCAGGAAATTCCATTTGGCGTTCCTAAACTTTGTCTGTCAACCGCGGCTGCAAAAGATCTTTCGCGGCAGGTTGGGAGTAAGGATATTGTACTGATGCCTTCCATTGTTGATGTTGCAGGGCTTAATAATATAAGCAGGGTTTTAATACAACAGGCAGCTGCGGCTGTTTGCGCGATGGCTTCTGTAGAACATCAAAAAGAGAATAACAGTGCAGGCACTATTGCCATAAGCATGTTTGGAAATACTTCCGCCTGTGTAGATCAATGCAGTGAGTTATTGAGAAAAGAAGGATATGAAGTATTGGCCTTTCATGCCAACGGCATTGGTGGTAAAACAATGGAAAGCCTTATAAAAGATGGCGTGTTTGACGCGGTACTGGATGTTACTACTACGGAACTTGCTGATGAATTGTGTGGTGGTATTTGCAGTGCGGGACCAGGAAGATTGAATGCTGCGGCGGAAGCAGGAATACCGCAGGTAGTAGTTCCGGGTTGTTTGGATATGGTGAACTTTGCGCAGAAGGATACTGTGCCGGAAAAATATAAAAACAGGGATTTATACAGTTGGTCGCCGGATGTAACCTTATTGCGCACCAATGAAGAAGAAAATAAAATACTGGGAAAACAATTCGCTGAAAAAATAAATCGTTCAACCGCTCCCGTTAGTGTACTGATACCAACAAAAGGCATTTCGCAGGTTGACGCGGAAGGTGGTATATTTTACCGGCCTGCCATTGACCGTATTTTGTTTGATGCTATAAAACAACAAACCAACAATTCAATCCCTGTAATAGAAATGAATGCTCATATTAATGAACCTGCGTTTTCGCGGGAACTGGTAAATA
This sequence comes from Agriterribacter sp., assembly GCA_044223805.1. Taxonomy (GTDB): domain Bacteria; phylum Bacteroidota; class Bacteroidia; order Chitinophagales; family Chitinophagaceae; genus Agriterribacter. The sequence goes on along the minus strand of JBGALP010000138.1, from coordinate 4,953 downwards.
CATTATTAGCATTGATAGCAAAAAGTAAGCAATAAAAATATCACACATCATTAAATAAAGTTGTTATGCCAAATCCATGGACAGGAAAAGGAAATCCATATACCAAACAGGAAGTAAGAGACCGGCTGCAAAAAACCATTGACCAGGGGAAAGCGATTATAGCTGCAGGCGCCGGTACAGGCATCAGTGCGAAGTTTATTGAAAAGGGCGGCGCTGACCTGATCATCATTTATAATTCCGGGCGCTTCCGCATGGCAGGTCACGGATCAACAGCGGGTTTAATGGCTTATGGTGATGCCAATGCCGAAGCAATGGATATTGGTGAATTTGAAGTGTTGCCGGTGGTAGAAGAAATTCCGGTGATATGTGGGGTACATGGCTCAGACCCGCGCAGACGGATGTGGCATCATTTGCTTAAAGTAAAAGACATGGGCTTCTCAGGCGTAAATAATTTTCCTACGCATAGTATTGTTGATGGGCATTTCAGGCGCGTGCTGGAAGAAACCGGCATGGGTTTTATAAAAGAAGTAGAAATGGTAAGGTTGGCTACAAAAATGGATTTGTTTTCTATAGTATATGTAGCTACGCCGGAAGAAGCACAGCAAATGGCTGATGCAGGTGCCGATGCTATTATTTCGCATGTAGGCACCACCGTTGGTGGGTCTATTGGTGTAACGGGTGCAAGCGTGAGCATGGATGAAGCGGTAAAAACTACTATTGCTATTATGGAAGCAGGGAAAAAAGCAAATCCCGATATTATTTTCCTTGCACATGGTGGACCCATCAATACACCGGATGATGTTCGCATTGTGCTGGACAGGACAAAGGCGCACGGCTTCGTTGGTGCATCATCGTTAGAAAGGATGGGCGTGGAGCAATCGTTAACTGACCTTACGAGGAAATTCAAGTCATTGACTATTGGGAAGTAAACAAAACCTATAAGGTTTGCCGCCCGGCTATCTGCGCTGAAAACCTTATAGGTTTTTACATCTTTAAGGAGATCGAGATGAGGTGGATTTTTGTTGACTTGCTTTAATCTTCGCGTCATGGCGAGGAGCTGTGCGTGGCTATTGAGAATAATTAAACCTATAAGGTTTGCCGCCCGGCTATCTGCGCTGCAAACCTTATAGGTTTTAAACTTTGTTATCTCGCCGACTTCATTGCCTTAACAACCGTAAGTTTCTTATCTGTTGAAAACTTTTTATACGCTTCTGTTTCACAGCCATACAACGCGATCTTTCCATTTTCATCGCTATGCACACCCCAGCCATATCTTTTGGTTAAAGGAGAGGCACGGAAACAAGGTTGCCCTTTTGAGAAAAATTGTTCCCTGGCTTTTTTAAGTTCCGATTGGGTGAGATCATTCTTTTGCGCATACACAGCAAACAATACATCATCTGAAGTATATGTATAGGGATGCTGCTTAACCATTTCAAACTGTATGTTGGCGGCTGTTTTATTATCTCCTTTTACCGGTGGTACTTCACCTGCCACCGCGGGGCTATCATCTGCTACCTGTATAAAAGTATTGAAGTAATTGGTGGTATGTTCTTTCATTGCTTTTATGAATAGTAATTCAATGCTGTTGACCTAATATAACTTCTATAGCAACCATTTTTGTGCCTCAAGCCGGTCCCGCCTTAGGCGGGATATCCGAAACGCCCCTGCTTTTTGCTTTGAGGAAATCTCTCATCTTTATATGGCTCGTCCTCAATTCCTTTACTCAGCGATAGTACAAAACTCACGCAAAAAAAGGTGGCTTATTCGGATACCGGTGTCTGTGCGAAGAAACAATGTTGTGTTACCAGGAAAATAAAAAAAAGCGTGAAATGTTTTGTCTGCTTAAGGAAACGATATTGAGTAGTAATTATTCGAACACCGCAAAAACTATACCCCAAATTGTTGCAAATGATGATCGAGGTGTTTATAAAACATCGTATTCCATTCCTGTATGGTGAGTTTCCCAAAAGACAAAGAAGGTTTTCCGTCAAAATGCGCTTCGCCCAGTTGCTGTGTTTTATTAAGATAGGCGATCAGCCTGTTTTTTTCTGCTTCGAAATTTTTTTCGCTGGTAATAAGAAAGGCGGGAGCGGTTCTTGAATTTTTAGGATAAGGCTTATCGCCTGTTACAATTTTCTTTACAAAAGTTTTTAAAATAAAGGTCATGAAAGGGCCGGGCTTTGGGTGTTTATTTTCATAGGCCATTTCATAGGTTACATTACAATGCGCCAGCATTTGGGCTACATTCATTTTACCCCACAAGCCTTTTGTACCTGGGGTTAACGCGTTAATGCGCTGGATCAGTTTATCGGTTACTGCTGCTGTAAAAATGTTTGGAAACATACATAGTAAATTTAGTGATCAGGAATAATATAGGGGAATACAAATATCTCTTTTCTTTACAACGATTGACTTTATTATAACCGGACAATAGTAAAAATTATTGTTTTAAAATTTTCAGATAGGCTGTCCATGGTCCAACTTCAGTAGTATATTGTTTAGCCATCACCCGCACCACTTGTGCAATATGGTCAAGATCATGCACCGTCCAGGTAGAGAGTAATTGCGCCAGGGTAACTTCACCAAAAGCAGGATGCACTCCGGTTCGTGTAAGATCTTCATCAGTAATATTGTATGCCTTTAGTTTTTCTATATTCAGTTGTCTCACTTCAGCGAATTCCTGTAACAATTGCTCCATTGCTTTTCCTTTGCTCGCCTCAAATTGCGCGAACCTGTCGACAGGTTGAAATGTTTTATCCGCGGCATCAGACAAAATAATATCCGCCCGGCTCATCCAGTCTGTTTTATCCCCATGAATCAAATGCCCCATTACATCAAACGGGCTCCAGGTTTCACCACCTTCATTGGTAAAGATCCATTCGTCTGACAAACCACTCAACAGTTGAACGAGCGTGTGTGGCGTGCGTTCTAAGATTTCTAGTGATTTGACTAAAGAAAATTGCATTGATCGCTGTTTATAGATTGTGGACATTATCATAATAGATTACAGTGCTATCTCGGCATTAATTCCGCTAAATACATACCAGCCTTATATGACATTTTAAGTGTGATAGGTTTTCCTTCAAGATAATAATAAAATGCAGGACATTCATTAGACAATCCAAAATCCATCGACAAAGCATTTCCTTTTACATTTAAGAAAGTAATTGATCCTGACAAATTGTAGCAAGTACTGCCTCTTGAACTTTGCCTTAGCCATTCTTTCACCATTTCGATTTCTTTCCTACTATTGATAATCGTATCTGTAATACTTTTTGATTTCAACCTGATATCGCCGTAAGTAATTTTCATTTGCACAGCGTCTTTTGCCAGATCGAGGAAAGAATCAATCACAGGATCTTTTGCTTTTTTATTATGGCAGGAATAAACAAAAAGAGCAAGGATTAAAACAATATATCTGCCCATAATTATTCTTTGTTGTAGCTGCTACCTATTTCTTTTATTCTCTTGGAAGATGTACCAGGCAATAGCTGTGGCGTGGTGGTAGGCCCGTGCACAACAAGCTTACCGTCTTTTACCGTCATCCTGTCTATAAAAACAACCCGGTCGCTGCCGGTAGCTTTTGTACGTGCATGGTATACACAAAACATTTCTTTTCCATCGGGCGAATAAATAATATTGTTATGACCCGTTCCGGTCACATTGCCACCAGTGGACGTATTTTTTTGAAGCACGGGGTTGTTAGCCGCTTTTGTAAAAGGACCTAAAGGAGATTTTGCAACGCCATATCCTAATGCATAGTTTTGTCCTGCAAAATTGTTCGCCGAATACATAATATAATAATCATCGCCCTTTCTGAATGTAACAGAGCCTTCTGTCCAACGCCTGTTTACTTCCTTTGAAGTAACAGAACGGCTTTCCCACTCCGCCTGCTTATCTGTTAAACTTACCGGAGGGCGCAACAACAGTACAGGTTCTCCTATAACACCTGAAAAATCCTTTTTCAGTTCCACGCCATATACCCAGCTTTCTTCTATGGCTGTATACCAACCTTTTTGTTTTGCCATAGTAGCTAACTCACTTTCAACCGCATGTTTGTAGCAACACCTGGAATAATACAGGTAGATTTTTCCATCTGTATCAAAAAGAACATTTGCATCTATAATAGGATAACCAGGATCAAAAACAGGTTTATCAGAAAAATCTGCGAAAGGACCTTCTGGTTTATCTGCTACCGCAATACCAATCCTGAAATTCTCCAGCTCATGGGTTGGATTATTTCTCCATTGACCGCTATAGAACATATAATATTTACCATTCACTTTATATACTTCCGGTGCCCAAAAGGCATCTGTAGCAAATGATTTTTCGGGATCAGCAGTATATACCTGACCTATAGATTCCCAATGTACAAGGTCGGTAGATTTATATCCCGGGAAGCCGTTTCTGCTGCCGGTTCCATATAGATAATATACACCGTTGTCAGGCAGAATAAATGGATCGCCCAGCTTTACCGGCAACGGATTATTAAACATTTTTTTTTGCAGCATGAGATGAGGTGTTTGATGTTTGCGCGAAACCACCCATTGCTGAAAACAGCAGCACAATAATAATAGCAGGAAATTTCATACAGGCAGACCTTTTTATTGCTTACGAATGTATAGTATTTTTAGAATTAGTGGGGGCTTGAAATGTCAGAATAGGATGCTATTGCACGGCACAAATACACAATCGCATCAAATGGAGTCATCGTAGCATAACGGTTTAGGTATTGCCGATGGTTGGGAATTAGTTTCAGTACGCAGGAACTGCTGCCCCACTGTTTATCAAGTTAGATATTAAGAACTAAAGCTGGGCTTCGTTCGTCGAGCCCCACTATTGGCAATGTTGAGCGTAATGCGTCTTTTCGGTCTGCCTATGTAAACATTGTCATTTGCCCATTGTTTACAGGTGCCATTTCATTTAGGAACTTGTCCCACAAGTTCAATGTCA
>JBGALP010000137.1:0-12198 GCA_044223805.1 Agriterribacter sp. | reverse complement strand
TGACCATGTAAAATCAATTTACCATCACGTAAACGATTTGAGTAGCAAAAACTACGATAACCTTGAAACCTCGCTGGATTTCACCATGATGTTTATTCCTATTGAACCTGCCTATCTTATCGCTATCCAACATGATCCCGAATTATGGTCACATGCTTATTCAAAAAGGATATTACTCATCAGTCCTACCAATTTATTCGCATCTCTAAAACTGATTGCCGATATATGGAAGAGAGAATATCAAAGTAAAAATGCTTTGGAAATAGTTAAGAAGGGAGAAGAGTTGTATGAAAAATTTGTTGGCTTCACTAATTCTATGAGCGACATTGGAGTGAATCTGCACAGAACACAATCAGCCTACGACAACGCTTTATCTCAATTAAAAAACGGGAAAGGCAACCTCGTTTCCAAAGCCATCCAATTAAAAAACCTCGGACTTAAATCGAATAAACAGGTGAATGCCGGTTTAATTCCCACTGATTATGATGCTGATGAAAATGAGATGATAGAAAATAAAAGCGCTAACCAGTAATAGCATAGGGTAAAGTTTCTCAAAGCTTTATAAACAAACCAGCAGATGAGTGGTGAAAAAAAATTAGATACATTACTGAGAACAATGAAGCCCATGCTTAACGAAGGCGACTTTGTTTTTTGTACAGTAAAAGATATTACGCCATTGAATTTGAATGATATACTGTTTTTCTTTAAAGAAGAAGAAGGCATTACAATTATAGTGAACCAAGGGATAGCTGATAATTTGGATCTTGAATACTCCTTTATTGCATCCTGGATTACCTTGACGGTGCATTCTTCTTTAGAAGCTGTTGGCTTAACCGCCGCGTTTTCAAAAGCATTAGCTGAGGAACACATCAGTTGCAATGTAGTTGCCGGTTATTTTCACGATCATATTTTCGTTGATAAAAAGATGGCGGATAAAGCAATGGCAGCACTTAATAGATTGTCTGAAAAATAGCCTCATTGCGCTGCATAGCAAAGACTGCTTTAACAAAGGAGGGAACATACGTATATTACAAAGCTTTAGAAGAGTTGCTTACATTCAGAGGCCATGCAATAGAAATGTTGGTAATTCAAAAGTTAAAAGAAGACAAATCCTGGAAGGATGAAAAAGAGAAATTTACATTGTTACTAGAAGACCATTATATTTTTGAAAATTTCCAAGAATAGAAATTATTTTCACTCATTTCATAAAAGGTTTACAACTATGGCAAGCATTAGGTTTCCTGGCGATTTTTTTGACATTAATAATATGTCCTTCAGCTATCCTTTGCCTATTTAAAAAACGTTTTAGATGGTGCAAACAAACTTGTAAAAAAAACGCGTTAAAATAAACCAGGTGAAACTATTTCAAAAGAAAGCGGCTTTATTAAATATGCTCATTGCATTAAATGTTATATTTTTTGCAGGAGCACATGCGCAAGAGAATATAAACATTGGAGTTATTTCTGATATTCATATCCACAATTTCTGATATTCATATCCACAATATTTATCCCGATAAAGACAGTGCAGCATTGCGTTATTTCTATGACAGCACAAAACACAAAGCAGTGCTTATCCGTACCCTTACATCAGAAATGAATTCAACCCGCTTGTTTAATGAAAATTATTATGCGCTTCACCAGGCGTTGACAGACATAGCGAAGAAAGGTATAAAACTGGTGATTATACCCGGGGATTACAGCGACGATGGGCAATTGGTCAATCTTTTGCTGGTAAAAGAAGTCCTCTCGTTTTACGAAGAGAAATATCAAATGCGCTTTTTGATTACCAATGGCAATCATGATGTAAATGAACCTTTTGAAGCCGAAAGCGGCAAAAACGATTTTCTGGGTAAAGATGGCAACCCAACAGGTGTATACTCTTCAGCCACACTCGCCAAACAACCAAACGATCATGTATACCCGCCGTTGAAGGTTGGAGGATACAACGCCGTGTTTAACATCATGCAATCTTTTGGTTTTTCGCCCTCATCAAAAGATCTTTTTTACAGCACTCCTTATCAACCCTTTAATTATGATTCTTATAGATACGATACCTCAACGTTTTCATTACGCAAAAGGTCGTATCATTATGGCAACGATTCTTTTCCTGATTTAACCTACCTGGCAGAACCTGTAAAAGATCTATGGGTAATGGCTATAGATGGCAATACCTTTGAAAGAATAGGAAAGAACAACTTTGAAAACATAGGAGATGGCTATCAATACCTATTTCAAAAAAACAGCTTGCTTACATGGATAAAAAAAATTGCGGACGAAGCAGCAAAAAGAGGCAAAACTTTAATTGCGTTTAGCCACTATCCCGTTTTGGATTTTAACAACCAGCAATCACCCGCTTTAGAAAAAATATTTGGAAAAGATAAGTTTCAATTGGGAAGAGTGCCCGGAGACAGTATACAAACTTTTTTTGCAGAAAGCGGTATCCCGGTATTTTTTGCAGGTCACCTGCATATTAATCAGCATGGTTTCTTAAAGGGCAAAGCTCAAAATGGCATTTGGAATATCCAGGTTCCTTCTTTAGCTGCTTTTCCGCCGGCGTATAAAATTGCGTCTATCAATAAAAACCGCATTGTTATTAAAACACAGCCGCTGAAACAAGTAGCGCATTATAATGATCTTTTTGATTATTATAAGCACGAGAAAAAAGACGAAGCCCTGGCTTCCATAGTAGATTCTTCACGCAACTATTACGCGTTTACCAAAAGCCATTTGTTATATCTGGCCCGCAACAGGTTTTACAATAGCGACTTTAGTGATGCGAAATGGGATACCTATAAAATTACAACATCAAACCATTGGGTTGCCGAAGCCTTCACGAATCAGTTAGCTACAGGCGAAAAGAAAACATTATCACAACTCACCTTTATAGATGTCGTAAACGATTTGTACCTGCTGCGCAATGCTAATGACCTTGGCATTAAAGAAATAGCAAAAGAACGCTTACAACTCTACTATAAATGGGCGAAATTGGCATCTTCAGCCACCTTTCATAAATCACCACTAGATGAATTGATAATAATAATTCAAAAATTGAAAGATAGCAGTGTGCCTACACTAAAAAAAGTTATCAGGCTTTCGCCACAATAACGTATTGCAAAATTCTGAACGAGTAGGTATTATACATTTATCCGGTATTTCCTTCAAACTGGGCTGATTATAGGGATAAATGGTTGCGTATATTTCAATACCGCCAGGTTTTTAATATCATAGGTTTTGTAAGTTTACTTATTGGTGTGATCTTTAGATCAAGATAAAATAGTTTGCGCGCTGTAACGTTTTACAAAAGCATTATACCTTACAAAAATGAAATACACAATACTTTTTCTAGCAATTGCCATCTCTTTTNGGCAAAGCTCAAAATGGCATTTGGAATATCCAGGTTCCTTCTTTAGCTGCATTTCCGCCAGCGTATAAAATTGCTTCCATTAATAAAAAGCGGATCATCATTAAAACGCAGGCGCTCAAAAAGGTAGTGCATTATAATGATCTGTTTGATTATTATAAGCACGAGAAAAAAGATAATGCGCTATCTATTATATTGGATTCTTCACACAACTATTACACGTTTACCAAAAGCCATTTGTTATATCTGGCCCGCAACAGGTTTTACAATAGCGACTTTAGTGATGCGAAATGGGATATCTATAAAATTACAACATCAAACCATTGGGTTAGCGAGGCCTTCACGAATCATTTAAGCGCAAAAGAAAAGAAAACATTTTCACAACTAACCTTTATGGATATCGTAAGCGATTTGTACCTGCTGCGCAATGCTAATGACTTTGGCATTAAAGAAATAGCAACAGAACGCTTACAACTCTACTATAAATGGGCGAAATTGGCATCTTCAGCCACCTTTCATAAATCACCGCTGGATGAATTAATAACAATAATACAAAAATTGAAAGATAACAGTGTGCCTACACTAAAAACAGTCATCAGGCTTTCGGCACAATAACGTATTGCAAAATTCTGAACGAGTAGGTATTATACATTTATCCGGTATTTCCTTCAAACTGGGCTGATTACAGGGATAAATGGTTCCGTATATTTCAATACCGCCAGGTTATTAATATCATAGGTTTTGTAAGTTTACTTATTGGTGTGATCTTTAGATCAAGATAAAATAGTTTGCGCGCTGTAACGTTTTACAAAAGCATTATACCTTACAAAAATGAAATACACAATACTTTTTCTAGCAATTGCCATCTCTTTGAATGCCAGGGCAAACGACGGATCCTTTTTTGCGAAAGGAAACCAACTGATCCCTATAACAGAGACAAGCATCAGTGTAAAAAAAGAAATGCTCACCCTCAAAAAGATCAGGAACCAGTTTATTGAAGTGACGGTATATTATGAATTTTTTAACCCCGGCGAAGAAAAAAATTTAACGGTTGGATTTGAAGCGTTTTCACCTGGTGGTGATGTTAACGGCACGCCTAAAAATGGACAACATCCTTACATGAGAGATTTTACAGTTGAGCTAAACAATAAAATATTGACTTACAATATAGCTTATGTGTATGATTCTACTTATGTTAAAAACGGTATTATTAAAGGCAAAAGTTTAACTGAAGTAAAAAATAGTATTGAAAACGAAAACGAGGTTGATTTTTTTTATGTCTATCATTTTAATGCCAGTTTTAAAAAGGGACTAAATATAATAAAACATACCTACAACTATGATATATCGCGATCTGTTGAGCTCAATTACTTTTTTGAATATGTACTAACAGCGGCCAAACGTTGGGGCAATAAACAAATAGATGATTTTACCTTGACAATAGATATGGGAGAATTTGAAACTTTCGGCATCCAGAAAAGCTTTTTCAAAAATGCCGGTCAATGGCTGATCAACGGAATTGGAAAAACAAAGAATGTACAACCAAACAAACAAGCAGATGAATTCTCTGACGCGGTGCAGTTTCACCTTCAAAAAGGAAACATCATATTTCGTAAAACAAATTTCAAACCCGATGGAGATTTGTTTGTATACGCATACAATTATGCCAACCATGTTGAAGGTTATATTCCATTTTCTTACTACCTGGAAGCATCTATCAGTAAGCCTAACAATGACTTTGAAACAAAAGTGTTTAAAAACTTACCCTTTGCCAGACGTGGATATATATTTCAAAATGCCGAACTGCAAAAATATTTTGAGCAAATGGATTGGTATATGCCTAACCCAAACTATACGCCTGATGTTAATTATTTAACCGACATCGAAAAGAAGTGGATGGCAAGATGGCAATAAATTTTTCGTTTAACCTTCGTGGAATAAAAATTCATTCGCTTTTAGGCTTATCTTCATTCGCATTTAAGAAGATATTTAAAAGCCCAGGAAATGTTTAAGTTTTCAATCGCCCTTTCTTTTTGTTATTTGTGTTTATATGCAACAGCTCAACAACCAAAATTCAGTAACAATGCCGCTTTCATTGTAAGCAAACATCATATCGTATTCAATCATCCGCCAACAAAAATACCATGCACCGTTTCGGTAGACGCTCCCCTGCTTGGTAATGGAAGCATTGCCGCAGCTATATCAGGCAATCCGGAAAAACAGGTGTATCACCTGGCAAGAAATGATTTCTGGAGACTCAAATCAGATTATGATCAGTCTTTCCCTGCTATAGCAGGAAAACTCATTATAGAAATGCCTGCGTTAAAAAAAGCTACTTATAAAATTGACCAGGATCTCTATTCAGCTATTACTACGTCGGGATTTTCCAATGCGGCCAATGCTATTGAAATAAAATCTTTTATTGCCGCAACGGCCGATCTGCTGTTAATAGAAATCTGGAATAAAGGCAAAAATAATATGCCGCTGACAGTACAATTGCTGTTGCCAGCAAAAGAAGATTTTGCAGATCAGTCACGCGATAATGTAATGCCTGCACAAACAGCAACAGGAACAGAAGATAGTATTTCCTGGATTACAAGAGCTTTTGTGGAAGATGTAGATATTCCCACAAAAGTAGCTTGCGCTATACGGTTAACCGGTGATGGATTTAAAAACAACACGCTTGCGCCAGGGAAAAAATTATTGATTGCATGTGCCATGTCAGGAAATTTTAAAAGCGATGATTGCCTGCAAACAGTAAAGCATAGCCTACAAAATTTAAACAATAATACTACACAAGCTATTATGCTGGCGCATAAAAACTGGTGGGCAACCTACTGGAATAAATCGTGGGTCCGGATTCCTGATAAGGAAATTGAAAAATATTATTATATCTCTAATTATACACTTGCAAGCTGCAGCAGGGATAAAGATTTCCCACCGGCTCTTTTTGGAAGCTGGATTACGAAGGAACGCCCCGACTGGAATGCGGATTATCATCTCAACTATAACCACATGGCGCCTTACTATGGATTGTATTCTTCCAACCACATAGAGCAGGCCGATCCGTATTATGCCCCATTATTGGCTTTTGCCGAAAGAGGTAAATATTATTCGGAAAAAATTACGGGTATATCAAACGGAATGTTGCTGCCGGTAGGCATTGGTCCTTTAGGTATTGAGACGACACGCAAAACCGCGAATATGGAGCGGAAGGATCCTGATTTTATTAAAGGAGGTCATACCGAAGATGAGGGACTATTCTGGGGACAAAAAAGCAATGCTGCTTATGCGGTGGTAAATATGTCAATGCAGTTTTACCATACCTATGATCACGCTTTTACAGAAAAAGTATATCCCTTTGTAAAATCAGTAGCTACTTTCTGGGAAGGCTATCTGAAGCTGGAGAACGGAGAGTACGTAATTCACAATGATGCCATACATGAAGGCATGTTAGGCAACGATAACCCTATACTCGGACTTGGTCTTGTACGCATGGTATTCCGCACTGCCGTAGATATGGGCAAGGAACTGAACGTAGACAAAGAACGTCACGCGAAATGGGAAGACATGTTTAACCGGCTGTCAAACTACCCACTCCAGGAAAGAAATGGAAAAACTGTTTTCAGATATACCAGCAAAGGCGCTGCGTGGGTAGACGGTAATACACTGGGCATTCAGCACATTTATCCTGGCGCACAAATTAATATTGATAGTAAGCCGGAACTGGTAACCATCGCGAAAAATACACTAACAGAAATGGGGCGCTGGCTCGACATGAATGGGTCCAACAGTTTTTTTCCTGCGGCTGTGCGTGTAGGTTATAATCCTGATACAATATTATTTCAATTAAACAAATATGTACATCACACTTATCCCAATGGCTTTCAACTCAACAATCCTCATGGTATAGAAAACTGTAGTACAGTACCTAATACCATTAATGAAATGTTGTGCATGAGTACCGGCGGTGTAATCAGGCTATTTGAAGTTTGGCCAAAACAAAAAGATGCGGCATTTCATACGCTCAGGGCTGAAGGGGCTTTTCTTGTATCAGCCGGTTTAACAAAAGGCATAGTAGGAACAATAGAAATATTTTCCGAAAAAGGTCGTGAATGCATATTGCATAATCCCTGGAAAAACAGGAAGGTGGTTGTAAAAACAAGCGATGCCAAAACACAAGTATTAAGTAGTGAAACCCTTCGCTTTTCCACCGCGGCAAACAAAGAATATACAATACAACCTTTGTAATTACTTATTATTATAGTATGGCAACGCAAAAAAGAAAACCGTTTAAAAAAATAAGATATAGTGAAGCTTTACACATCATTGCATTTCTGTTATTTTCTATTACGCTGAATGCCCAGCAAATAGTAGACGTAACCCGGTTTGGTATACAACCCAACAGTTTTGAAGATGCTGTTCCATCCGTTAAGAAAGCTATCGAAGCCTGCAAAAATAAAGATAGCGCTATACTATCCTTCCCGAAAGGAAGATATGATTTTTGGCCGGCGGAAGCAGAAATAAGAAACTATTACATATCGAATACTTCTTCTGAAACCGAATGTCCTTCCAAACTCAAGAAGATAGGTTTGTTGTTTGAGCAGATGAAAAACATTACTATAGAAGGAAATGGCTCATTATTTATTTTTCATGGCAAAATGATCACCTGGGCGTTTGACCATTGCCGTAATATGCAGCTAAGGAATGTAGCGATAGATTTTGAACGCCCTTCTATGTCGGAGATGACATTTACATCCATAACAGATTCGCTGATAGTAGTTGATGTTCACCCTGACTCAAAATATAATATTATTAATAATAAGCTGGTATGGTATGGTGAAGACTGGACTAACCGGCACTTTCATGCTATACTGGTAAAACCACAACAAGGCACTTTATTCTACAGCAGTTGGGAGCCTTTTTTAAAAGCAAGCGCTGAAGAAATAGGTTCAGGCAAAATTGCTTTTCGGGGAAACTTTTCAGGATATGTTGCTGAAAAGGGAGATGTGCTTACCATACGCGATCCTGTACGTGATCACGTAGGTGCTTTTATTAACCTGTCGCAAAACATTTCATTACAGAATGTACAGATGCACTACATGCATGGACTTGGCATTGTGAGCCAATTCTCCGAAAATCTTCATTACGATAGTGTGCTTGTAGTTCCTTCCCGTGGAAGGCAAATTGCCAATTTTGCAGACGCCATGCATTTTTCGGGATGCAAAGGAGATATAGTAATAGAACATTGTCATTACAAAGGCCTGCACGATGACCCGGTTAATGTACATGGCACACACTTACAGGTAACCGAAATCATTTCTCCTTCTTCGTTGAAAGTAAAATTCATGCATGAACAAACCTACGGCTTTGAGGCTTTTTTTGCAGGCGACTCGGTTGGATTTGTTCACTCACCTTTGTTACAAACATTTGGATGGGGCGTAGTAAAAACAGCAAAACTGACTTCTGAGCGTGAAATGGAATTAGAATTTACCAATGCTGTTCCTAAGACTATACAGAAAGGAGACTGCCTGGAAAATATAACGTGGACGCCTAACCTCACCATCCGGAATTGTTTTTTTGAAGGAACCAATACCCGTGGATTACTGGTAACCACAAGGCGCAAGGTATTGATAGAAAATAATACATTCTACCGTACAGGTATGCACGCCATATTGATTGCTGATGATGCTTCAGGGTGGTATGAATCAGGCCCGGTGCAGGATGTAAATATTCAGAACAATACCTTCCAGGAATGCGGTTATAACAGTGCGCCGGATAATTATGTAATTAATATTGCGCCGGAAAATCACCAGCTGATTAAAAATTATTTTGTACATAAAAAAATCAGCATCATAAATAATAACTTCATCGTGTATAATCAACCGTTATTGAATGCAAGAAGTACGGATGGTTTATTATTTGTAGGTAACAAAATAATTAAGAGCAATTTTATGCCGGACATCATTTCCACAAAGCCTACCTTCAATTTAACGGCATGTAAGAATGTGATGATCAGCGTAAATAATTTTGAGCAAGCTGATAAACCTACACTGCAAATGAATGATATGAAGAAGAAGGATGTGAGTGCTAACGTAGCACAGGTTTTGATTGGCAAACCATAACCGGTTTTCCTTTTGAAAAGTGGCATACCTTCTTAAAAAATAAACTATCTTGTTCTTACTGTAAACCGTTTATAATTATTTATCCCCATATGAAGAAGCTGGCTACTACAATTTTATTCTTTTTATTATTTTTTCCAATTGCATTAATTGCTCAATCACAGCAACGTGTAAATGCCATTATCGATCCCCAGCAATGGATCACCGGTGTGTTTGCCAAAGGCAAGCTCCCTCCCTTTTCTTTTGAATATAACGGGCAGGCTTCCGCGCTTTTTATAAAAAAATGGAAATATACTATTGTAAAAGAAGCCGGTGCAGATGCTGATGAAATAAAATACACCATTTCATATACTGATCCCGCAACCAAGCTTAGAATAAATTGTAATGTTACCGGGTTCAAAAAGTTCCAGGCGGTGGAATGGGTTTTACATTTTACAAACGAAGGCAATAAGAACAGTGCCCAGATAACCAATATGAAAGCGGTTGATCTTGGATTACAATATAATACTGCCACTGCGTATAATCTTTACCGTAGTGAAGGCAGCGATCATAATATTAATGATTTCCGTTTGCATAAAGTTTCAATGCAGCCAGATAACAATAACCACATGGAGCCGGAAGGTGGGAGATCGTCAGATAAAACTGCGTTCCCTTTTTTTAATATAGAAGCAGAAGGAACCGGTGGAGTAATTGCAGCCATTGGCTGGACGGGCACATGGTGTAGCGATGTTGTGCTGAAAAATAAGAAGGGTTTTACTTTGCAGGCTGGCATGAAAAATACAGATTTGTTTTTATATCCCGGTGAATCTATCCGCACACCTATGGTTAGCTTGTTGTTCTGGCAGGGAACCAATTTTATCAATGGGCACAATCAGTTCAGGCAATTTGTATTAGCACATCACAGCAGAAAAATAAACAGTCGTTTTGCGGAATATCCGCTCTCTGGCGGGTTTGAATGGGGCGACCCGGCACCGTGCAATGAATATACCTGTCTTACAGAAGAAATGGCAATCGCTTTTATAAAGCGTTATAAACAATTTGGTATAACGCCCGAAGTATTCTGGCTGGATGCAGGTTGGTATGCAGGTACCGGTGGTCCTGATTTCAGTGGTGCTAATTGGGCCAACAAAGTAGGCACCTGGCGTATTGATACTACCCGCTTTCCTAATGGCTTCAAGCCATTATCTGATGCGGCGCATAAAGTAGGCTCAAAGTTTATGGTGTGGTTTGAACCGGAGCGTGTAATGAAGAATTCGGAATGGGCTACAAAACATCCACAATGGATGTTGAAGCGGGAAAAAGACAACAATACTTTCCTGTTTGATTTAAGTAATAAGGAAGCACGTGAATGGCTAAGCAAATACATCGGCGATTTTTTAGAAGAGAACGGCATTGATTACTACCGCCAGGATTTTAATATGCATGCATCACCCTATTGGGAAGCCAACGAAGAACCCGGCAGAAAAGGAATAAAGGAGATAAGATATATTGAAGGACTATATGCCTATTGGGATTATTTACTGCAACGTTTTCCAAATCTCCTGATTGATAATTGTGCCAGTGGCGGACGTCGCCTCGACCTGGAGACTACCAGTCGCAGTGCGCCGCTATGGCGTACGGACTATCAGTATGGCGAACCTAACGGTTATCAGAATCACACGTATGGATTGAATTTTTATTTGCCCCTGCACGGTACTGGTGTATTTAGCTTTGATGAATATAGTTTTCATTCCGCATTAAGCAGCGCTATGGTAATTAACTGGGATCTTACCGGCATGCAGGGCAATATCGGAGACATGCAGAAATATGTGCAACAGTTTAAAGAAGTACGTTCTTACTTCTATGCTGATTATTATCCCTTAACCGGTCTGGGCGATTTAACCACTATGGATGTGTGGGTCGCTTATCAAATGAACAGAGCTTCAGATCAATCTGGTATTGTAGCGGCTTTCAGAAGAAAGGATAATACAAAAGAAAAACTAACGGTTAAGTTAAACGGACTTGATAGCAACAGTAATTATGAGCTTACTAATCTGCATGACAACAGTAGTATTACAAAAACAGGTAAGGAAATGATGGAAGGACTGGAGTTGGTGATAAAAGAAACACCGGGATCGGTGTTGATGAGGTATAAGAAGAAGTAGAAAATATAAACTATATTTAAGTCACTAATTAACGATCATTTTTTCAAGTGCAGATAAGATATTATTTGAAATTAATATTGAATTTATCTTCAATCTTATTGATTTCATTTGGCATAATTCTGAATACTAATTTTTTTTTAATTATTGGTTCCGCATTGTTTTTAGTAAGCTTAGCTGTAAATACTTTATCTGTGATTGTTATTTCAAGGAGATTTAAAAATACAATTTCTTACGAGCAAAAAATCTTCAAAGGAAAAAGCAATATAAATAATTTGCTTGAAGCATTAGTGATACTTTATGGAATAATTGCACTCATTATTTCAGATCCCTCATACTTAAAATATTCTGGACAAATTATTTGGTTCGGCTCAATCCTGTTTTATATTTTAAATGGGATTATCGCAGGTTGGATTACCAATCTTCCTTTGACAATGACTTATGGCGGTTGGAAAATTAGGAATAAAAAACATCAGCAAAGAAAATAGAAGCTCGCCACTTTTGGGCTACAACAAAAGCAGATTTGGCTACATCCACGTTTTAAATGTTACTGACTTTTTGCCTTATCAACA
>JBGALP010000136.1:0-13560 GCA_044223805.1 Agriterribacter sp. | reverse complement strand
TCGCCTTTGATGTTTTTTACTACAATATTTTCGTATGGATACATTACAGTACACTTTTATTATCGCGGATAAAAGTTCAACACCTGTTTATTTTACAGCCGTAACGGTATAGCCTTTTTTACGAAGAAGATTAATTACTCCTTTTTCACCAGCAAGATGACCGGCGCCTACGGCAAAAAAAACAGGTTCTTCTTTAGCTGCTTTTTCTATAACAGAAATCCAGTTTTGATTGCGGTTAAATAACAGCGCATCTTCAGATCCGGCAATATCTGGTGATGAGGTAATTTGTTCGTATAGTGAATCAAGATTTTGATTTTTATAAAAGCCAATCATCTTTGCGAATTCCTTTTTCTGCTGGTCAAAATTGTTTACATAGCTCATCAACATCTGCGCCTGTGTTGTATCGGGCATATCATCAAACACTTTTATCTGGTCTTCAACCGTTTCAAGTCCCAGCACTTCTTTTCCCTGGTCTTTTGCCATTTTTACAAAAGTCATTTCGTACGATTCCTGCTTTTCGCACGGCAACGTTTTAAGCGTAATAAGGCTGAATAAAACAAAAGGTTTCATCGTACCAAAAAAAGTTAATGGCATACCGATAGAATCTTTAAAAAAAACAGTCAGCTTACTATAATCAGTATCAGTAAAAAAATCCTTTAATTTTTTATCCTTCAGCATAGATAGTTGCAACATCTTCATATTCATGGCAGGATCATCCATATCTATTTCCAGGTAAAGTTTACTGGTAGAAGAAAACTTTTTCCTCAGTTGTTCGCCCAGGAAAAAATCTTTCGCGCAAATCATGTGTATGGTTCCATACAAATAAGATGGCTTGTTTAGTCCGTTACCGCTGATCTCCCACAAAAGAGCATTACCGGTGGTTGTGGGTTGGGCCTGTACATCTGAAGCTAAAAACTGGTGCGCAAAAAATATAGGTAACAGTAAAGATAAACTTCGCATATAACTGTCTTAAGGCGTTTCATTCATTTCATTCAGCATATTCCTCAAACGATGTATATGCCTTCCGTAAAGGCGGTTAATATACCAGCGGTTAAGAAAATACAGCGCTACGGTAAAAGTAAGTGCAAATACGATATATAGCAAAGTAAAGTTTAGCTGGCGGCTGTATTCATACAACGAAGGCAATAGTATAATGTGCTTATAATATACCAGCAGGTAAAAAAACAACAATACAAGCGGTACCATCAACGCGCCCATGATAAGGTAAAGTCTGACATATTTTTCCAAAGCATTTAATTGTTGCTCAAGATTAGATTTTACCTGGTTTGTTATGCCATGCATTTGCTTAAGCAGTTTATTCTTTTTATAAAAATACCAGCCGAACACAACAGCCATAGCCATATACACCCAACTTACTTCCTGCAATTTTCCATTAAAGGCTGTAAAATAAAATATAGCAATGGCGCTTACACAAACCAACACAATAATTAATTCCACCAACAGATTACGCTTCATTACAGCAACTATACGCCTGTGCGAAGCTGGAAGTTTTTCAGTTAAACTTACTTTTATTGCTGAAAATTTCACCGGCTTATCAGCCACGTCAACCCAGATTTCTTTTAATAGTTCAAGTTCCATTCAAATACATTTTCTATAATTCAAGAAAACTTTCACCGCTGTCGTTTCACATCTGACGATAAAGATTACATCATTATCTTATAATATTCTTTCTCAGTTTTTCCTTTATCCTGTTCATTTTAACGCGCAGGTTTCCCTGGCTCATACCCAGTATATCTTCCATTTCTTCATAATTTTTATCTTCCAGGTACAATATAATTATCGCCTTTTCAACATCAGTTAAATTATTAATGGCCTCATGCATCAATTGCAGCCTTTCATTTTTTTCAACATCCTGCTCCTCGTATAATGCGTATATGCTTTCTGTTTCAAATGATACGGTCCTGATCTTTCTTTGCTTCTTCCTGTAATCAGAAATAGCCGTATTTAACGCGATCCGATAAATCCATGTGCTTATTTTAGCTTCACTTCTAAACCCCGGAAAAGCCCTCCATATTTGCGCCACCATTTCCTGAAACATATCCTGTCTGTCTTCGGGGGAATAACTATATAAGCGGCATACTTTATGCAATATCCCGCTGTGCTGGTGGAGGACTTCCACAAAATGCTGTTGTAAACTATCTTTATCCAAGCTTATTATATCCTGCAAAATATATCAGTTGGCATAACTACGAAATTGTTACATTTATATAGTAATTTTTTCAATTTTACTCTACGCCTTTATGAAAAAAGTAAAGATTTTGTGTAAACCGGGGGTTTTTATTTTTCTATTCCTTGGCATGGGTATCAGTGTCAGCGGGCAAATAAATACAGCTATCTATCGTGTTTCAAATGTGCAGGGCATTAACTGTCTGCCTTCTAAACAAAGTGCACCATCGAATGCGTTAATAGTTACCCCAAAAGGGCTGTCGTCATATCAACAAAGAGATAGCCTCTCTTCGTACAAAACCTTTTTTACTAACAGCTTACCGCTTAATTATTATACAAAAAACTTTGGCTTTTTTTGCAAACAGGAATGGCAATTTGAAAAGTCAACTAAAATTCCATTACGCTTCAGGTTAGGTTCTCTGCAATATTGCAATGCGCTGGAAGGGAAATAACAGCTTATAATTTTTCAAGCATAATATAACCGGGATGGAGCTCATCTTCAATGGCATTATCTGCCGGCGTTAAAACTATACTATACTGCTGTTTGTAGGTCGAAGAAAGAATATCAGCTATCTCATACATATCATCTACGTCTACTCCATATTTATCGTCAACATGCGAAACAGCGCCGGCAAAACCAGTATGTTTATAAAATATAGTTTGTTTGGAGCGTTGTATCGCTTCGCCTTTATCCGCACAGGCACACAACATTTTGTAATGATACTCTTCAAACTCGTTGCGCTTATATCCTCCAAGATTAATGAAGAAGAGTTTTGCGTTTGTTAAAGTATCCCTTGGCTTATCTTGCCTTTTCGTTATACTTATCGTGTATCCGTCTACGTTAGTAACGGATCTCCATGCATCTATATGCAATTTACGTTGCGCTTCCGGCCAAAAAGCATACATCTCTTCTGCAAGGTCTTTTAACTCCCTGCCTATGCCAAAAAAAATATCATGCTGCTCTGTATAACGTCCATTGGGTTTACAACCCAGCATAACCATAAACAAAGTAAGTGACTCCATCACCAAAAATAACAGATCTATTAATTACCGTGCCTGTCCGTATCTGCAATCTTTTTTTGCCGGTTTGTTCTGGGATTAATCACTTCTTGTTTTGCCGGACTATGGGGGAATCCTGGAAAATCCTGATCTATACGGCTATCTGGGTTGTTCTGCACATCTTCCTTTTTAGTAATGGGTTCTGTCTTCTCTTTTTAAAGTCTTCTTTTTTGTTGTTGAAGATTTCATACACCATGATTTTACAATCGTAGTTACAATTACGTGCCAAGCTCTTCTTGCGGGAACTATATGAGTTTGGAGCAATCGAATGCGCCGTGCGCAATTTTGCCCCGTAAGACTTACGCTATACCGCTAATAAAAAACTGCCGTCAGGATATAATTTTATCCTGACGGCAGACATATAATAAAACAATCTGTATTATAGATATTAAGCGTTCTGCTTAGGAACGTCCTAGTCTTTCATGCCATCTTCAATCTCTTTTTGCACATTGCTCTTAGCATCGTTAAACTCGCGTATACCACGACCTAAACCACGCATAAACTCAGGAATTTTACGTCCTCCAAAAAGGATCAGTACAGCAAGAATGATCAGAATCCACTCAATTACCACGAAGGGCATTGATATCAGCAGGGAATTGTAATTTAATAAAGGCATCACTATAAAATTTAAAGATGAGCAAACAAAGGTACGAATTTTAATTGTTTGATGAGCTAATTTAAAAAATACGTTTATCGCTTAACCCATATTTAACAGAAACGGAAACCAGTTGTGTTTGGTTTCCGTTTGTGTATAACTTTTCAAAGCGAAGTTCTTGCTTTTACCACTACGGCTGCGTAAAAAATACAATTTAGCACGGCGTACTTTACCAACCTTATTAAGGGTAATTGATTCAATATTGGGTGATAATGTTGGGAAAGTTCTTTCCACACCTACACCATCAGAAATTTTACGCACTGTAAAGGTAGCAGTACTACCGGTGCCCTGACGCTTAATTACATCACCTTTAAAAAGCCCTGTATGGCTTTGTTACCTTCAACCACTTTATAATTAACCGTAATGTTATCGCCAGCTTTAAATTTAGGCAATTCTTTTTCGGGGGTCAATTGTTCGTGAACATATTGTACTGCTGTGCTCATGACTACTAATTTTAAGGGACGCAAAGGTAACAATGTGATGCTGAAAAACCAAATGTTTCTATATTTCTGATGTATGATTTGTGATTTAACCGAACCTGTAAATTGTCAAATCTCAAATCAGAAATCTTAAATCAAACATTATCTGGCTACATTCACCGCTCTTTTTTCCCTGATCACGGTTACTTTAATCTGTCCAGGATAGGTCATTTCCGTTTGAATTTTCATAGCAATTTCAAAGCTTAGTTTATCACTATCCGCATCGGTCATCTTATCAGCTTCTGCTATAACCCTCAATTCCCTGCCCGCCTGTATAGCATACGCCTTTTCTACTCCGGGGTAAGCTAAAGCAAGATTTTCCAGTTCTTTGATTCTTTGCAGGTATTGCTGCATAATTTCCCTTCTGGCACCTGGGCGGGCGCCGCTTATAGCATCGCAGGCCTGTACAATAGGAGAAATTACATATTGCATTTCCATTTCGTCGTGGTGAGCGCCTATGGCATTTACCACTGCCGGATTTTCACCATACTTCTCTGCCAGCTTAGCTCCAAGCAATGCATGGCTTAATTCGCTTTCTTCATCAGGCACTTTACCAATATCATGTAAAAGACCAGCTCGTTTTGCAAGCTTAGGATTAAGTCCTAATTCTGCCGCCATGGTTGCGCATAAATTAGCCGTTTCGCGGCTGTGCATCAACAGGTTCTGACCATATGATGAACGGAAACGCATCCTCCCAACCATTCTCACCAATTCTTTATGCAATCCGTGTATACCCAGCTCTATAACAGTTCTTTCGCCTATTTCCAGCACTTGTTCTTCCAGTTGCTTACGGGTTTTTTCTACCACTTCTTCAATACGTGCAGGATGAATACGCCCATCGGTAACCAGGCGCGTTAATGCAAGACGGGCAACTTCTCTTCTTAATGGATCAAAAGAAGACAATACAATGGCTTCCGGAGTATCGTCTACAATCAGGTCAACGCCGGTAGCAGCCTCGATAGCCCTGATATTTCTACCTTCACGACCAATAATCTGTCCCTTTATTTCGTCTGTTTCCAGATTAAATACCGTTACGGTATTTTCAATAGTCTGCTCTGCCGCGGTACGTTGAATGGTTTGAATAACCAGTTTGCGGGCTTCCTTGTTAGCTTTTATTTTAGCCTCTTCAATAATTTCCTGCTGAATAGACAGCGCCTGGCTTTTTACCTCATTCTTGAGTGTATCCAATAATTGCGCTTTGGCTTCATCTGCGGTTAAGGCGGCAATTTTTTCAAGTCTGCGGATATGCTCTTCCTGGTGCTTTTCCAGCTCAGTACGTTTCTGACTTACTACTTCAATCTGCCTGTTAAGATTTTCTTTGATGGCCTCGTTTTCTTTAACCTGCTTTTCCGCGTTTTCTAATTTCTGGCTAAGGCTTTGCTCTTTCTGCCTGGCTCTTGTCTCCGATTCGTTGATTTTTTTGTTTTTTTCCAGCACTACTTTATCGTGCTCGGCCTGCATTTGTACAAATTTCTCTTTGGCTTCGAGTAATTTTTCCTTTTTAAGTGTTTCAGAAGTGCTTTTAGCGTCAGCCAAAATTTTCTGGGCTTGTGCGTCAGCATCTTCTATTTGTTTTTTTGTATTGGCGGCGAAAATAAATTTACCTATTACTATACCTGCTACAATACCCACCACCGCAACTATAATGGACAAGACATTCAGTTCCATGAATTTTTAGTTTATACTGTTCTTTTATGTTTTTCCTTACTATGCTCATATAATCATAGTTAGTTGTAATAGGCGAAGATACAAAACAACAACCAATGCCGCTTACAGGAGATGGAAAATTCAGTAATTTGCATGTTTAATATTTGGCAATGAAAAAAGTTTTACTCAGCATAATTGCTTTACTTATAATACCGGCTTACATTCTTGCTCAAACAAATAAGCCATTACCCTTTACCGTTACAGGTGTTGTTAATAACGTAAAAGATAGTGTGTTATGGGTGTACATGGACTATATAAGTGGCAACAACAGAGTTACCGACAGTGCTAAAGTGATAAAAGGTAAATATAATTTTAAAGGGAAATTAGAAGAGCCTACCATGGCAAGGTTGACGGCAAAGTATAAAGCAGGTACAGTTAACAACGATCCCACAAAGGAAACACCAACTATCTATTTAGAGCCGGGTAATATGATATTTACCAGCATGGGCACTTTTGAAAAGATAACGGTTAAAGGTTCGGCTGCTCACGAAGATTTTAGAAGATTTGAAGCAGATATTCAGCCATACAGCGATAGTATGCGTGCTTTTTTTAATGAGTACAACCAGGCTCGACAGGCAAATGATATTGCCAAGGTGCAGGAAATAAAAACCAAGGCAATGGCGATGGAGAGCTATATAAAGGAGCAGGTTTTTCAATCTTTTATCAAAAAAAATCCGGCTTCGCCAGTGTCGCTTTTTGTATTGCAGCAATATGCGGGTAATGGTGAAATGGATATAGATAAGATAGAGCCATTATTCAATGCGCTTTCACCCACTGTACAGGAATATGCTTCTGCAAAACAGCTTAAAGACAGAATTGATTTCACTAAAAAAACTGCGTTAGGCCAGATAGCTGTTGATTTTACCCAGAATGATACTTTGGGTAACCCCGTAAAACTTTCGTCTTTAAGAGGTAAATATATACTGGTTGATTTCTGGGCAAGCTGGTGCGGACCATGCAGGCAGGAAAATCCTAACGTAGTGGTGGCTTTTAATAAGTTTAAAGACAAAGGATTTTCTGTACTTGGCGTATCTCTTGACAGACCCGGCGCAAAGGACGCATGGCTAAAAGCCATACATGACGATAATCTTACCTGGACGCATGTAAGCGATCTGCAATTCTGGAACAATGCAGTGGCAAGGCTTTACGGCATCGAATCTATTCCCCAAAACTTCCTGTTAGATCCAACCGGAAAAATAATAGGTAAAAATCTGAGAGGAGCCGAACTGCAGGCTAAATTGGATGAAATTTTAGGCAAATAGAAATGATTGCTGATTTTAGAATCGGTAATTTTTGATATGAATTGCAGAAAATTAGAACTTAAAACTCAGCCATTCTTTAAATCAGACATTAAAAAATCAAAAATCAGCAATTTCAAATTTGAAATTTCAAATTTGAAATGTACCTTTGCCGCCCCAAAAAGTTCTTTTTTGAATTTGGGAGTCTTGCCTCAGGCGGGACGCTATCACCAAAAAACGTAAAAAAATGGCAAAAGAAATCAGTGGCTTTGTAAAGCTACAGGTAAAAGGCGGTCAGGCAAACCCTGCACCTCCGGTAGGTCCTGCATTGGGTTCCAAAGGTGTAAACATCATGGAATTCTGCAAACAGTTTAACGCCCGTACGCAGGACAAAATGGGAAAAGTACTTCCCGTATTAATCACAGTGTATACCGACAAATCATTCGAATTTGTCATCAAAACTCCCCCCGCAGCTGTTCAGTTATTGGAAGCCGCTAAACTGCAGAGTGGTTCTAAAGAACCTAACCGCAACAAAGTAGGTAAAGTAAACTGGAACCAGGTAGAAGCTATCGCAAAAGATAAAATGCCTGATTTGAACTGCTTTACTGTTGAAAGCGCTATGCGCATGGTGGCAGGTACTGCAAGAAGCATGGGTCTTACTGTTGATGGTAAAGCTCCATGGGAAAATTAATCTTCACTTCCAAAAACTGAATGAAAATGGCGATCAGTAAAAAAAGAAAAATTTCGGTAACGAAAATTGATAAAAGCAAGGTGTATTCGTTGAAGGAAGCTTCAGCCCTGGTTAAGGAAGTGAATACTACCAAATTTGACAGCTCTGTAGATATTCACCTTCGTTTAGGTGTTGATCCTAAAAAAGCAGACCAGGCAATCCGGGGTACTGTAACCCTTCCTCACGGAACAGGTAAAACCAAAAAAGTATTGGTGCTTTGTACTCCAGATAAAGAAGAAGCAGCAAGAGCTGCCGGTGCGGATTATGTGGGACTAGATGAGTTTGTAACCAAAATTGAAGGCGGCTGGGTAGATATGGACGTTATTGTTGCTACTCCTGCTGTAATGCCTAAAATTGGTAAACTGGGTAAAATATTAGGCATTTTGTAACCTGATGCCAAACCCAAAAACAGGAACAGTTACTAATGATGTGGCTGCCGCAGTAAATGAAGTAAAAGGTGGTAAAATAGCATTTAAAGTAGATAAGGCTGGTATTATTCACGCTTCTGTGGGTCGTGTTAGTTTTCTCTGATAAAATTGCTGAGAACAGCCTTGAATTTATCAATGCTATCATTAAAGCAAAACCATCTACCGCAAAAGGTACTTACCTTAAAAGCGCTTTTATGGCAAGCACAATGAGTCCCGGCATTGAACTCGACACCAAATCATTAATGAACTAATGCTTTAACAGCATAAAAATCTTTTTGTATGACCAAACAGGAAAAAAACGAAGTGATTGAGCTGCTTAAAGGCAAGTTCTCACAATACAATAACTTTTATATCACAGATACAGAATCTCTATCTGTTGAACAGGTGGTTAAATTACGCCGTGCATGCTTCGACAAGAAGGTGGAAATGAAAGTGGCAAAAAATACATTGATCAAGAAAGCGCTTGAATCAATTGACAGCACAAGGTTTACCGGTGTATACGAATCGCTGAACAATGTAACCGCTTTGTTGTTCTCTGAAAACCCTAAAGAACCAGCATTGATTCTAAGCGCCTTCCGTAAGGACAGCAAAAGCGAAAAACCACAGTTAAAAGCTGCTTTTATTGATGGAGATGTATTTGCCGGCGATAATCAATTGGATACATTGACCAACCTTAAGAGCAAACAGGATCTTATTGGTGAAATCATTGGCTTATTACAATCACCTGCTAAAAACGTTATCAGCGCATTGAATGCCGGTAACAAATTGGCTGGATTGATAAAAGCATTAGAAGACAGAGCACAATAAATTTGAAATTTCAAATTTCAAATTTCAAATGAATTGTCCCAGCCTGAGGGATAATATATAACCAAATTTTTTTAATTAACCGCCGGAACACCAGGCAATGAAGGCGGTAAAATTTGTAACAATGGCAGATTTAAAAGCATTCGCTGATCAGTTAGTAAACTTATCAGTAAAAAGTAAACGAATTGGCAAAATTCTTAAAGACGAGTATGGCATTGAGCCTGCTGCTGCAGCTGTAGCTGTAGCTGCTGGTCCTGCTGCTGGTCCTGCTGCTGCTGAAGAAAAACTGCATTTAATGTAGTGTTGAAAGCTGCTGGCGCTAACAAACTTGGTGTAGTTAAGATTGTAAAAGATCTTACTGGCTTAGGTTTGAAAGAAGCTAAGGATTTAGTGGATGGTGCACCAAAAGCAATTAAAGAAGGTGTAGCTAAAGCTGAAGCTGATGACATTGCTGCTAAGCTGAAAGAAGCTGGCGCTGAAGTAGAAATCGCTTAATTCGATTTTGAAAATATAAAAAAAAGTCATCCGCCCGCATGGCGAGTGACTTTTTATGCCGTAATACTTGAGTTATAGTAATTTCCGGTTTAACATTTGAATTTGCATATCGTAAATGAATCGAGGCAGCGCCATTGTTATAGGAAGCGGAATTGCAGGTATGGCAGTAGCTATACCGCGTTTTATCGCTGCATTAGGGCTATACTGTAACCGTGTATGAAAAGAATAACTATGCCGGCGGAAAATTATCGTTGATTGAAAAAGATGGATTCAGGTTTGACGCAGGCCCTTCTCTTTTTACAGATCCATCAGAATTGGAGTTGTTATTTCACCAGGCAAACGAACCCATTAATAAATATATACGGTATCGTAAAATTGAATGTTTCTGCAAATATTTTTTCTCAATGGGAAAATAGTTCATACCTGGACTGACCGCGATAAACTGCTGAAAGAATTTGCTGAAAAACTCAAGGAACCAGAACAGGTAATTGCTCAATACCTGGATCAATCGCAAAAATTATATAATAGTATCGGGGATACGTTTCTTAACCATCCCTTGCAAAAAAAAGAAACGTGGCTCAGGCGTAGTGTATTATCTTCTTTAAAAAATGTACGTCCCCTACTTGCTTATGGATACACTCAATGAGTATCACGAATCGGTTTTAAAACAGTAGAGGCGGTTCAATTGTTCAATCGTTTTGCTACCTACAATGGCTCTAATCCATATACGGCGCCGGCTATGATGAGCCTTATTCCCCATATTGAACTGAACCAGGGTGTGTACTACCCTGAAGGCGGAATGATAAGTATTACGAAAGCATTATACAAACTGGCCCAAAAAAAAGGAGTAAGTTTTGTATTTGATACGGCTGTTCAAAAAATTAATATTGAAGAAGGCGAGGCAAAAGGCATAAGGGTTAATGATAATAATATAGCTGCCGATATTGTAGTGAGCAATGCTGATATTTATTTTACCTATAAAAATTTGTTGGGAAATGAAACACAGGTGATGAACCTGGAGCGAAAAGAAAAAAGCAGCAGCGCTATTGTTTTTTATTGGGGAATTAAAAAACAATTTCCACAATTACAATTACACAATATTTTTTTCAGCAGTGATTATAAAGCTGAATTTGACCATATTTTTACTCAGCAAACAATTTATAAAGATCCCACCATATACATCAACGTTACTTCAAAAATGGAAGCTGGTCAAGCCCCGGAAGGGAAAGAAAACTGGTTTGTAATGATCAATGCGCCTGCAGATCATCAACAAAACTGGAGTGAGCTTACTTCCTTCTTAAAAAAACAAGTATTGAAAAAATTGCGTGGTTTTCTTAAGGATGATATTGAGTCTAATATTGAAACAGAAGCCATATTAACGCCTCCGCAATTAGAACAAAATACCGGAGCATGGGCAGGAGCATTGTATGGCATCAGTGGCAATTCCAGAACTTCCGCTTTTTTGCGCCATCCTAATTTCAGTAATAAAATCAAAGGACTATACTTCTGCGGAGGCACCGTTCACCCTGGCGGCGGCATTCCGCTTTGTTTAAAAAGCGCGAAGATAGTAGGGGATATGGTGAGTAGTAAACAAACAGAACGCAGAAGTGAATAGACAATCATGTAATTTCTGCCTACTTACTCCTGCCTTCTGCCTGGTAAATATTATTATTTCTGATCTGCTACATAAATGCCACTCACTTCCACTGTACTTAATGCTTTAGTGTAAATCCTGAAGTCATCCACAAATCCGGCAAGATTTTTCCTCGTATCATCGTTTGCATTATAGTGCCCTGTTCCATCTTCCCAAATGGTGAAAGGATAATCATTAACACTGTCCCATAGCGGCCCTTTCAGGTTGTTAAGATCGAGAGGCGGTGCATATGAGTATTCTACTCCATCAAGATACATATGCCACAATTTGGCACTTTGATCAACCACAATAGATATCATGTGCCAGTGGTTATCAGCCAAAGCAGGTGCTTGTGGAGTTGTTGAATTAGCCCTCCAGTTTATACGGTTGCTTACCCCTCCGGCATCGCCTGTAAGCTTGCCCAGCCAACCTCGACCTTCCGATCCTGGCCCTGTATAAGTAAGCGCACCATCTGTAGCAAATATAAACCCGGGGTTACTACCACTATCCCAGTCAGAATTTCCAAAAAAGGAAGGATCTGAATCTATTGGTCCAAGTTTTGTCCAGAAACTAACGCTGAAACTTTGGTCAAGACCTGGTCTTAATAGATTATGTTTAGGCAATACAGCATAGGAACCTGCGCCAAATGATGCTACTCTACCTCTTTCCGGATCTGTTACAAAACCAACTTTGGCAGAAGCTGTTGGTCCCTGCATGGCATCGAACCTGTTGCCGCTCACATCAGAGAGATCATTATCCATTGGAAGATATACCAACAAGTTGTTTCCGCTACCGCTTGTAGTTGTAAAGCTCCATGACGTTGGCGTTAAAAAACCCTCAAACGCTTTGCCGCCCGCATCTACAATACTGCCCGCATCTGCAAGCACATAATAAGCTGTACCAAAGTCAAGTGGTGTTCCCAGTGAAATGGTTACCATTTTACCGTCAATATATACAGCGTTACCGCTTACAGGTATCTCAGCTACTTTTACATCTCCGTCTGTTTTAAACACGCTTATATTTCCTGTACCTTTTTGTACGTCAGCCGCAAAGGTTAAAGCCAATGTGAAAAGTGACGCGTCAGTGCTACCTGGTAGCGGACATACAGCACTTAATGCTAAACCACTAGAGCCAACCGTTTTAAAAGTCCATGCGGTACCGGCTGGCATTCCCATATATTGATTACCTAACAAATCAGTAAAAGTTCCGGTAGCCAATGTTACGGTATATTGTTCATCTGCCTCCAGGTCTGCCGGCGGATTAATGGTTACCACTTTCATGTCTTTATCTATTACAACCGCATCTGTTGCTACATTAATATGCATAGTATCAGAGGCGCTCATGATCATTATTTCACCACTGCCTTTTTTTACATTTTCATTAAAGGTTAAGATAAGATTGCTGGTTACAGCAACACCTTCAACAGCGGAAGCGGGATTATAACTTACCACTACCGGATTGGCTGTATCAATGGTATGATCGAATTTTTCTTTACACGATACCACCAGCAGTGTACTCAACATCGCCATAGTTACCGGCAAAACAAATAATTTATTACTCTTTCTCATCCGTATAGTTTTTGAATGTTTTTTTAATGCAACGGCTAAGTGCTGAAGCCTGATTTTATTCCTTATTGTATGCTATTACAAGTTATTGCCGGGTTAGTGTTACCCTGAAATCTCCTTGCCCTGTTACTTTGGTATCGGTATTTTCCCATCCCATGTAAAAAGAAAGTGTCAGCGTAGAACCTGTAACCTTAGCGGTAAATTCATCCAGTGGTTCAATGCCTGTTACTTTTACAATGGCACTGTCCTGCGTACCAGTTACAGTCCATGTACCCGCACCGGCATTACCAAATACGATTGGGGCATCCTGAGCCAGGAACTTTGATGGAGCACCGGTTGCATCGGTAGTAAATACCAATCGCATGGCACCAAACACTTCCGGAGGAAGATTATCAGGGGTTACAATATTGCTGGGGCTAGCCCAGGTACCGGCTAACCGGCCTGACACAAGTTCATCCGCACCCGGTACGTTACGGGTTATCTTGTCTTTTGTACAGGAAGCAATTCCTGTAACAACCGTAACAAGCAGCACTAAAAAAAGTTTTGCATTCAGTCTCATTTCCATAATTTTTTATCTGGG
>JBGALP010000135.1:0-12488 GCA_044223805.1 Agriterribacter sp. | reverse complement strand
TATCATACTGAATTTGGCAAAATCTCAGCCAGCCTGCAATCAAAAACTCCAGAAACAGCATTTGAACATGGTATTCGTAAGTTTGGATACCTGCTTATGGAAGTAACATTGTTATTGGTTTTTATCATCTTTGCTGTTAATGTATTTCTTCACAAACCAGTAATAGATTCTTTTCTCTTTTCTCTTGCATTAGCAGTTGGACTCACACCTCAGTTGCTGCCTGTAATTATATCGGTGAACCTTGCTAAAGGAGCAAAAAAAATGGCTGCTCAAAAGGTTATTGTAAAAAAACTTTCCTCTATCCCCAACCTGGGTAGTATATCCATACTTTGCTCAGATAAGACAGGCACACTCACCGAAGGCAAGGTGGCTGTAAAGGAAGCATTAGATTGCAACGGTAATCAATCAGAAAAAGTGTTATTGTTTAGTTGGTTAAACGCCAGCTTGCAGCAAGGCTTTAGAAACCCAATTGATAATGAGCTTTGCACTATGCTTAAAGCATCCCCTGAGCCATACAATCTGCAAACTGAAATCCCATACGACTTTATGCGAAAAAGATTGACAGTGCAGGTTTATAATCGCCACGAAAATATCGCTATTACCAAAGGCGCATTTCTCTCAGTGCTTAGCATCTGTAATTTCGCTGAAACGTACGACGGCAAAATAATACCCATCGAGCAACTTAAAAAAAACATACTCGAGATTTATAAACAAAATTCGGCACAGGGATTAAGAGTGCTGGGGGTAGCAAGTAAAAAGATGAGCGACAATAAAGATTTCAGCATTGAAGATGAAAACGCAATGACCTTTATTGGGTTTATTACTTTATTTGATCCTCCTAAAAAAGATATAGCTGCAACTATTGGTGCATTAACACAATTGGGTGTATCGTTAAAAATAATTACGGGTGATAATGCCCTGGTTGCGGAAAGCCTGGCAAAACAGATTGGTTTTAATAACCCGGCATTGCTCACAGGCGATGAGATTAGGGTGATGAGTTCTACTGCATTAGCCAGGAAAGTGCTCGACACAAACGTGTTTGCAGAAGTGGAACCCAACCAAAAGGAAAGAATAATTGTCGCATTAAAAAAAGCAGGTCATGTGGTAGGTTTTATGGGCGTNTAATTACGGGTGATAATGCCCTGGTTGCGGAAAGCTTGGCAAAACAGATTGGTTTTAATAACCCGGTATTGCTCACAGGCGATGAGGTTAGGGTAATGAGTTCTGCTGCATTAGCCAGGAAAGCGCTCGACACAAACGTTTTTGCAGAAGTGGAACCCAACCAAAAGGAAAGAATCATTGTAGCATTGAAAAAAGCAGGTCATGTGGTAGGTTTTATGGGCGATGGAATAAATGATGCTCCGGCTTTACATGCTGCGGATGTAGGCATATCTGTTAACACAGCCGTTGACGTAGCCAGGGAAGCAGCGCCTATTATTTTACTTGAACCAGATCTGAATGTTTTGACTGCAGGTATCAGGGAAGGCAGATACACTTTTGCAAATACGTTGAAATATATTTTTATGGCAACGAGTGCCAACTTTGGAAATATGTTTAGCATGGCAGGAGCCTCTTTGTTTCTAACCTTCCTGCCGCTATTGCCCAAACAAATATTGCTTACCAACCTGCTTACCGATTTACCTGAAATGACTATTGCCACAGATAAAGTAGATGCCCAGGCATTACTTAAACCCCGGCTATGGAATATCCTTTTCATACAACGGTTTATGATAGTGTTTGGAATACTTAGTTCAGTTTTTGATTATTGCACATTTGCTATTTTGCTTTTACTGTTAAAGGCGGATGAAAAAACATTTCAAACAGCGTGGTTAACCGAATCGGTTATATCAGCCTCATTAGTTGTGCTAGTGATACTTTACGCGGTTATCCTTTTTTAAAGTATTCCGAGCAAATCTTTATTGATTATCACAGCATGCACTATAATTATTACAGTAGTATTACCATATACATCCATTGGAACACTTTTCGGATTAGTGCCCATTCCGTTAAATCTTTTTGAATGGATTTTGGGAATAATCATCATTTATATATCAGCTGCTGAGGTTACTAAGAAATGGTTTTACAAAAAGTATGGAAACCTTTTATTCCGCTAAATATATTTTCGGCATCAATCATTCTGTTTAATGACATTGGTCATATCTTTTTACTTGTTTAGCGATTATTTTTAAATACAGCGGGTTAATAATGGCAAAATTAAATTTATTGATCAGCGCATAATTATCTATTTAAAATAGTACGCATGAAAAAATTCCTGGCAGCTTTTGATGGTTATAAATATTCACCGGCAACAGCCTCTTATGCTGAAGAATTTGCACAGATGGCAAAATCATACCTGGTGGGAGTTTTTCTGGATGAATTTATATACCGTACCTACAATGTTGGCAGTATTTACAAAAAATACAAAAACCCAGAAGCTGTAATAAAAAAATTGGATGCAAAAGATAAGATGAAGAGAGATGAAGCAGTTGCTAAATTTGAAAAAGGCTGCACTAACGCGAAAATCAGCTTTTCTGTGCATCGCAATAAAAGTATTGCCTTGCAGGAACTAAAACACGAAAGCATTTTTGCTGACTTACTTATAATAAATAAAAATGAAACGTTTAATCATTATACCGAGAAACTACCTACAAGATTTATACAGGATCTGCTGGCAGATGCCCAGTGCCCTATACTTATAACGCCTGTAGCATATAAGCCGATAAGCAAAATAGTATTACTGTATGATGGTTCTCCTTCCTCCGTATATGCAGTAAAAATGTTTGCTTATACATTTAATGATATCAACTTACCCGTTGAAGTTTTTACTGTAAATGAGCCGCTCATAGGATCACACGTTCCCGATAATAAACTAATGAAAGAATTTATAAAAAGACATTTTCCCAATGCACATTACGTGGTGGCAAGAGGACATGCCGAGACAGAAATTCAACGTTATTTGCATGGGCACAAGGAAAATCTAATGGTAATTATGGGAGCTTACAGAAGAAGCGAAGTATCACGGTGGTTCAAGTCAAGCATGGCTGACACATTGATGAAAGACTTTGAATTTCCTCTTTTTATTGCACACTATAAATAGATAGCCTGACACAATAAAATTCAGAATTTTTTTTGCTATTGCTATAAACGAGACAGTTGTTCAAGCGATAGCTTGTCATGATGTATTGTTTGTACCCATTGATTGTTTTGCCTGAAGTATATTTGAATGAAGAGTCCTAACGCTGTTTTGAATAGCTCCTCAATTTCTCCTACTTTAAACTGCGACCTGATTTCGATAATCTCCGGCGCATGCTCTTTTCTGATGTTCCCTAACTTTTGATTTGGGTCAATCAAGTCTGCTAATAAGGAGTTTTCATTCCATTTGTGCGGGTGTCTGAAAAACTCCAGTTTTAATCCAGGAAAACATTCGGCAAATCTGTCCTGTATGTCGGCAATAGTTGTGTTGTCGTCTATTTTTATCAACATGGATATTGAGATAAGAAATTTCTAAAAATATGCATAGACTCATGTACCAATAATACTTTTTTCCTGTAATACCCAGCAGGCCTTATTCAGCTCCTCTCTATGATCAGGATGGGCGATGTCTGTTAACAACTTTGCTCTTTGTTTAAGATTTTTACCATACAGGTAGGCAATACCATATTCGGTAACTACATAATGCACGTGGGCACGTGTAGTAACCACTCCGGCTCCGGGCTTAAGCATAGCAACTATTTTACTCTGCCCTCCCAAAGTAACCGAAGGCATTGCAATGATGGGTTTACCTCCCTGTGATAATGCTGCGCCACGCATAAAGTCCATCTGTCCGCCTACGCCCGAATATATTTTTCCACCAATGGAGTCAGCGCATATTTGCCCCGTAAGATCAATCTCTAACGCACTGTTAATGGCCGTTACCTTTGGATTTTGCCTGATAACGTGTGCATCATTTACATACCCCATGTCAAGCATTTCTATCATCGGATTATCATCTACAAACTTGTATAATCTTTGCGTACCAAGAAGAAAGCTGGACACCACTTTATGCTGCCTTTTCTTTTTTAATTCACCTGTTATTACATCCGACGCTATAAGATCAATTACACCATCAGAAAGCATTTCGGTATGAATACCAAGTTTTCGGTGGTTGCCCAGCATACTCAATACGGCATTTGGTATTTTGCCAATTCCCATTTGCAGTGTAGCGCCGTCTTCAATAAGCGAAGCTACATTCTCCGCAATTTTAGTTGTTGTCCAATCAGGCTTTTCGCATGCTATTTCGGGAAGCGGATAGTTTACCGGAACAAGTGCATCTATCTTACTAACATGAATGGTTCCATTTCCATGTGTGCGCGGCATGTTAGGATTTACTTCGGCAATAATATATTTGGCCGATTCTACGGCAGCAAGCGAAATATCTACCGAAATGCCAAGTGAACAGCAGCCATGCTTATCAGGTGGAGAAACCTGCACTAAGGCCACGTGTATCGGTATTGATTTTGTTCTGAAAAGAGAAGGCACTTCACTAAGAAAGGCGGGAATGTATTGTGCCTGCCCACGTTGAACTGATTGCCGGAGATTGGAGCCTACAAAAAAACAATTTACATTAAAGATATCCTGATACTGAACATCTCCATAAGGCGCTGCACCTTCGGTGTGCATTTGATATATACTAATGTTATGTAGTACTGTAGCCCGGTCCATAAGTGACTTTATCAATTGCTGTGGGGCTGCGCCTGCCGAATGGATAAAAATATTGTCACCGGAATTAATTATTTTTAATGCTTCATCAGCTATTGAGTACATTGTGTTATTGGTTTAAAATCTCACTTATTTTGCAGGACAACTTTTAAAGCTTTTTCTTTTGCAGCTTGTTCAAATGTATTGTACGCATTAATAATGTCGTTTAAAGCAAACCGATGGGTAACGAGTTGTTTGGCGTTCAACCTTTTTGATTGCACTAAATTTAATAATAATGGTGTTGTTATAGTATCTACTAAACGGGTGGTAATTGTAATATTATGTGCCCAAAGATTTTCAAGGTGAAGGTCAACTTTTTTTCCGTGTACACCAATATTAGCAATTGTTCCACCTGGTGCCACTAACAATTCACACAATTCAAATGTGGCAGGTATGCCTACTGCTTCAATAACGGTATCTGCACCATTTGCGCTTATTTGTTTTACCTTATTAACAGTGTCTTCATTTGCGTTGTTAATAATATGCGTAGCTCCAAATGTTGCAGCAACCGATAGCCTATTGTCGTCAGTATCAACCATAATGATCTTTGCAGGTGTATAAAACTGAGCAGTGAGTAAAGCTGCCAGTCCTATAGGTCCCGCACCAACTATAACTACAGTATCTCCTGGTTTAATTTTGCCGTTTAGTACACCGCACTCATAACCTGTTGGCAGAATATCGCTTAACATTACCAATGCTTCTTCATCGCTTCCATCGGGAATATGATATAAACTGTTATCTGCGTGTGGTATTCTTACATATTCTGCCTGTGTGCCGTTTATTAAATGCCCCAAAATCCATCCGCCATCTTCACAGTGTGAATACATGCCTTTTTTGCAATATCCACACTTACCACACGAGGTAATACAGGAAATCAATACACGGTCACCTATTTTAAAATTAGCTACAGATGATCCTGTTTCAACCACTATGCCAACGCCTTCATGGCCAAGAATTGTTCCATTCGTAACCTCAGGCACGTCTCCCTTTAATATGTGAAGATCTGTTCCGCAAATTGTAGTGTAGGTGATTTTAACAATAACATCTGTTGACCGCTGAATAGTTGGTAGCGGCATGTCTTCCCATATTTTTTGCTTTGCACCGTGGTAAACCAATGCTTTCATGATGAATTTTGCAGGAAAGGTATGGCCCTGGTTATTTCTATTTAATGATGCTGATTATTAGAGAGTATGATTGTTGTCATCCAACTCCATTATACTATTGTATGTCATTATTAGAAATGACGAAGAACATTTTGCACCGATAAA
The DNA here is from genome assembly GCA_044223805.1 of Agriterribacter sp. Lineage (GTDB taxonomy): Bacteria > Bacteroidota > Bacteroidia > Chitinophagales > Chitinophagaceae > Agriterribacter. The sequence continues at coordinate 6,483 of JBGALP010000135.1, read as the reverse complement.
TTGCATATTACATTTGTGTGGCTTCATAGAAATATTGGACTTAGGAACGGAGCAGGATTTTTACCTGTGGTTCCTGTTTTGTTACACCATTAATAGTTCAGTTACCGGTATAATGCCGGGGGGCGAACATTTATTGCGTGCTTTTGATTATGATAAACACCGGTTAAGATCATTGCACAATTTTTTTTCTTTTTATACTTTGGTGAGTAGCAATTAGGGGGGATGGATTTATGTTAAGGTTAGCTGCAGCGTATGCTCTATCCTTTCTAAAATGGTATATCACATCGCATGATGCTAACAGTACACACATCAAGAAAATTATATTTTTATTTCCAGGCTTTAATTTTTAAAAATTATAAAAGGTGTAGCAATAACAAAAAATGTCGGATTTTTTTCAGGAGTTATAGCTTTTATCTTTACTGTCGCTTTTTTGATTGTTCAAACTTTACAGATCGTTGGTATCCTTTCTTTTCCTATAGATGAAATTTTAATTTACGGAACTTCCTTTGCATCGTTATTCCTTTTGTTTTTGAAATGCTTGCATTGCATTATATATAACTCCCAATAGAAAAAAGTTCTGGACTCACGCTTTCTTATTTTTTCTGTTTTATATGCCATATTTATTATTGTAAATTATGTGGTTCAATTGGCTGCCGTAATACACAAACTCAGCGGTGCCCGAAGCGAAATGGTGAGCCTTGAGCAAAGCCACCAATCTTTGTTATGGGACTTTGATGTATTGGGGTATATCTTCATGGGCATTGCAATGCTGGTTGCTTTACCTTCATTTGAAAAAAGGGAGTTCAACGGTGGGTTAGAATTTCATTTTTAGCCAATGCGCTTATTACCCCATTGGTTGCGTTTGTTTATTTCTATCCTGCTTTTTCTACCAATCTGCTTTTCTTGGGTCTTCCCTGGGCAATCACAGCACCCTTCGCAATGCTGATGCTTGCAATGATGTTCAAAAAAAATAGTAAAACCAACTACACTTATGAAAACTAAAAAGGGGAGTGAAAGCTTCGTGTATTATGCATTATGTGTACTGCTTGCTGTGCTTTCGTTAAATGCATTTGGAGGCGGATATTACGGCATGACAGGAGCAGGGCAAGTGCCAATAGAGTGGTTGAAAAACAGCCCGTTTCATAATTACTTCATTCCAGGCTTTATCCTTGTGATTTTCGTAGGCGGCTCGGCTTTAATAGCTTTCATATTTGTATCTCTTCGTCATCGCATGGCGCATAAAGCCGCATTGGCTTGTGGTGTCATAACGCTTTTATGGATAGCAACACAATTGCGTATCATAGGGTATGTTTCCTGGCTGCAGCCTGTTATAGCACTCGTGGGTATTTTTATTTTGCTGTTAACATTAAAACTTCCCAAACATGCAGCTTAAACAATTTTTATTTTGGTTGCCGATGATAATACTGGCTTTTGCAAATGCTACATTAAGGGAGATGGTGTTTGTAAAATATTTTAGTGAAGTTCGTGCGCACCAGTTATCAACCGTAACATTAATAATTGTTTGCTCAATCTACATCTGGTTGGTTTTTCCATTATTAAACCCACAAAGTCTTGACCAGTCTTTGCTCATTGGCATTGTTTGGGTACTATTTACCGTAGCATTCGAATTTTGTTTAGGACGTCTTACTAATAAATCCTGGCAATATCTCTTGCGGGATTACAATTTACTTGCAGGGCGCATTTGGTTGCTGTTTCTAATCACGCTTCTTTTTCTTCCGTTTGTTATTTATTTATTGCGGAATAAAGGGTAACTAGGCATTGTCTTTAATAATTTCACTTTGCAGTAAGATTATTAACAACCGTCTAAAGTACATCAGAAAAGGGGTTATTATGAAAAGTAAGGGTAAATGTGGTGCCTTGTTGAGAAACAGAATGACATGAAATGCTACAATGAATAGTTTTAGCGAGTTCGCGTACAAGGTATAAACCGGAAGCCATATTTTTTGTTGGCAACAGGTTCGTTTGCATAAAAGGCATTCAATTCAACGGGGTTCATCCCGGGGCCATTATCCCTGATTGATAATTTAATTGTTTGTCCGTCGTTCACTACTTCCCAGGTGATGCAGGCATTATCACTATTACCAAGCGCTTTAATGGCATTGGCTGTGAGGTTTTGCATGATGGTGCGCAGGTAGTTTTCGTCGGTATATATTTCTATATTTCCGGCGTTTTTCATAACGAGCTTTACATTTTCGGAGCTTGCAAAAAAAGTAGCAATGTAGGCGAACAAATCATTTACAGGCACCGTTGTCATTACCGGCCTAAAGTTTTCCATTTGCCCTTTACTCCATAACAGCATCGTTTCCATATTTCAACAATGCTTCTGTGGCAGCCGTAATTTTTTGCTTTCCGGCAACTGTTTGCGCTGGCGTCATTAAGCCTGGTTCTTCTTTCTGCAATTGAAGAAAACTCATCAGATTAGCTATCGGTGCACGAAAATCATGACTTAAATGGCAAAGAACCCTCGACCTAATCTTATTGGCTTCTTCCAGTTGATGGTTAAGTGTCAATAAAGTGGTATTCGTTTTCTTTCTGAGGACACTTTGTTTGTACAGTAATGCCCCAACAATTGTAAAGAGCAACAAGGCAATGATAAAAAACGTACGTTGCCTGCGCTGATTGGCAATGGTTAGTTGGTTAATCGTGATCTCCTGGTTCTTTTTATCAATTTCCAATTGGCTGATGGCTGCAGCAATCTGGTTTTTATTTTCCTGTGAGTATACCGAATCTTTGATATCCTGGTAGTTAATCACATTCTGGTAAGCGTCTTTATAATTGCCGGTCATCGCATATACTTCCGCAAGATTGCGTTGAAATTCTAATTCAGCTACTTTGTTCCCGGCCTGCTTATTGTTTCTTACAGCCTCCAATAAAAAATAACGAGCACGGTCTAACAATTGTAATGATTGATGGGTTGGTTGTTTAGCACTTCCGGCATTGGTCATTGCAAGCTTAGCCAGTTGTAAATAATAATTACCAACAAAGCCGGTATTATTAATGGCGTCTTCAAATGCAGGTCCGGTGGCATCCCATATCTTTTTTGACTGCAGCCCATACTGCAAAGCCTTATCGTATTCCTGCTGATCTGCATAATACTGTGCAAAAGCGCTGAGTATAGTAGCTTCCTGCATTTTATTATCGTTTTGGCGGCAAACCCATAATGCCTTTTCGTAATAATTATATGAAGAATCATATTGCTTCATTTCCCTGAAAGCATTGGCTATGGCCTTGAGTGCACTTTGTTTTAACTCTGTATGATTTCCTTTTTCATACGCATCCAGCGACTGGCGGGCAAAAGTCAACGCCTTTTTGTAGTCTTTTTGATTGAAATAAACCAACGACAGGTTCTCGCAGGCAAGCCCGATTGAATAGGTGTTTTTGGATTCAAGTCCTAATTTAAGGGTGGCTGTGAAATACCTTGCTGCCGATACAAAATCGCTTTTTGCATTTGCCACGCCGCCAAGGTTGTTATAGTTGACAGCCATGTTTACTGTATCGTGCAAGGCAATAGAAATATCCTGTGCCTGCTGATACCGTAAAAGACTGGAGTCAAGTAATCCCATGCTCGAAAATATATTTCCATAACATAGATGAAATGCACTTATGCCTTTCATCCATTGCATCTTTTGCGCCAGTTGCATTCCATTAGATGCATAAATAAAAGCGCTGTCTGTATTTACATCTACATAATAATTCGCTACACGGTTATAAATTCTTGCCTTTATAGTATCATTGGTTACTGATGGAAGCGCCTTAAGCAATGAATCCATCAATACACCCCTTTGTATTTGCGAGTGCGTAACAAGGGACAGCAGTAACAGCACAATAAAAAGATGGAAGCGCATAGCTCTTTCAGGAGTTTATAAAATTTAGCGACGCTTTGTAAATCCCACCCAGGGGCAGTGCTATATCTTTTACAAAAACCTCTTTTGTTGTAATTTTAGTGATATAGTTTTTTTGTACCGCATAACTCCGGTGAATACGCGCAAACATGGAAAATGCTTTTTGCTCCAATAACCCGGTGAGTGTAGACAAAACACAATATTTTTTTGTGGCAGTTACTATACCTGTGTAGTCTTTCAATGCTTCAAGGTATAGTATCTCATGCATTAAAATTTTCACCTGGCTATGTCCTTCTTTAATAAAAAATGCATCTCCTCCCAGGGTATAGTCCAGCATTGTGGCTTTATCATGAAGAATGAGATACGATTCTAATCTTTCCATTGCCAGGGCAAAACGATGGGCCGAAATGGGTTTAACAAGAAAATCAAGGGCAGCCTTGTCGAAGCTTTCAACTGCATAATCAGGATAGGCAGTAATGAAAATGCATGCCGGAACAGTTAGCAAGCGTTCGCGAAGCTCCAGCCCTGAAATATCTTCCATATCTATGTCCAGCAATAATACATCCGGGGGGTGAATACGGGCTGCTTCCAGCGCTGCAAGCGCCGATGCATATACGCCCGTTACTTTCAAAAAAGGATAGCGCCGGCAAAAGGAGAGGGCACTTAGCCTGTCTACTTCATCATCGTCAACAACAAAACAGCTATAAACATGCCCGGTATTACCCAGGGGAAATTTCGTTGGTGGCATAGCTAACAAATGTAATGATTTTTGCCAGCCCTTACATTTTCGCCGATTTAAAAAGCTTTTGGTCGGTTTGTCATTTGTATTGCCTGCAGGCGTGGGTAGGTTTGTTGTAAATAATACAATTATGAAACTGCGAGTTCTGATAATATTAATGCTTCTTTTTTTTATGGCTTGCAAAAAGGAAAAGAGCATTGACCCCTTAGAAGCCTTAACAGTAAAAAATACAGCAGCCCTTAGAAATACGGAGTGGTATGGTTTGTACCGAAACAAAGGAGAATACACCTACGGCAATAATTCAGGTTACAGAGGTTATGCCGTTGCCTTCGGCACGGACTCAACGTTTACATTTTACAGCGCGGGCTTAGCACATGAAGGCTATTGGTCAGTAAAGGGAGATACCACACGTTTCAGGTTTGCCGCAGGCGCCCAAAACAACTGGTCTGCAGTATTACAGGGCGATTCTCTTTTTACAAAAGTTTCACAGCCTTTGCCAGATAATTTTTCGTTTGACAGGGCTTTTAAAAAAATACTCGACCCTCCGGCAGATGTAATTGGCCATATATGGAAGGAGAACACAATGAGCGCAAGCCCCTTTCAATTACTTTTTTTAGACAACGCTGCCGGGGTGGGGTATCCTCGGCCTACTGCAAATGAATACAACAGGCCACCGGTAAAAAATAAAATATTCAATACAACCGACAAATACAACTTTTCATTTTTGATTATTGTTGACGGAAATACAGCCTGGACTTTTGATCAGTCCGCTTATAATTTTCAATACAACTATTAAAGCAACTTGAGAAAAGTATACCGTTTGGCCGGTATTATATTATTCAACTTAAAAAACCACGTTATGATAATTGGAAAATACAGGTTGGGATACTTGTGTAAAGGCCTATGCACTTTAATAGTATGCTTAACAATATGCGCACATTATTCCTGCAAGAAGAAAGACAGCGGTATAGAAAATGAAGTACTCTGTTATAACCCCACCAAAGTGCAAAGCGCTTATACGAAAGCTAAAGGTTTTGTAGAAAGTAATAAGGCTGCCTATATTGACGGAACGCTGGACGATAGTAAGTTAGGCTTGTATATTGACATGATGGCAACCGAAGTGCGGATGGAATACTACATCAACATTATTACACTTGGCAAAGGTGCAACTGTTACCGGCGATGATGGCACAAAGGTTACTATAGACGATGAACTGATAAGAAATTATAAAGAGGCGCTTTGCAACGAAACAGACGACATCAATAAAAAACTCTAAGAACAAATAGTATGAATACTGCTTTCAAAAAAAAATATACGGAAACAATTATTGGCTCAATCTCATTTCTTTTATTGATGCTGGCAGCATGCAAAAAAAACACCCCTGCTACGCCCCCGGTCACTCCGCCGGCAACAAGTACCTGCCAACTTGTAAAATGGATGGCTACTGAAACGGCCAACCCCATATTTTTTGAATATGCCGGCAATGGCAAACTCATAAAAACACGGATATATACTAACGGAAATGCACAACCTCCTTCTACCACTATGTTTGAATATGACGGAAGCAACAGGCTTATCCGCAGCTACGACAGTGCTGGAAATGTTGCCAACAATCAATACACCACCATAACCACTTATTCAAATCATACTGCCGCAGGTTTTCCCCAGCATTCTGTGGAGAGAACAAAATCACACAGGGATTATGAAACAGACTATGTGTACAATGCCAAAAACAATATCGTTCAGGCCATTGTTCAAACCTACGATATAAATGATGCCTTATACAGCAAAGACACGGCAGACTATTTATATAGTTCTGATGAAAATTTTCTGAAAGGGTCTGCCCGCACTGTATTAAATGGCACCCGTGCTGTGTACACG
>JBGALP010000134.1:0-12663 GCA_044223805.1 Agriterribacter sp. | reverse complement strand
GCCGGTACCTGTGCGGTTTAGTGTGAATGATTTGAGTGAACTGCCCGCGCCTGAGGTAAACATTAAATTGCCCGGACTTCCACCTGTTGTGCCAATAATAGCAAGACTTGAGGTTGGAGATCCTGTTATAGTACCACCACCCGTAAGTGTAGTAAGAGATAAAGTATAACCATTAATCTGCAATTGGCTGCCAGAAGGATTTACCAATGTGCCATATACAGTCCAGTTGGCCGTCATGGTATACACACCAGGGCGATTGGCAAGATTAAATGTTTTGCCTGCGCCAAAATCAGTTGGGTTAGTGCCGCTTCCATCAGGATTAATACCCCATGTAAGCACATTGTGTAGATCGCCGGTTGATTTGGAATAGTATACATTAGGTTCGCCCTTAGCTGTCCATGTAAAAGTAGCTTTAGCGGTTAGGGTTCCCTGTGATGCTGTAATATTATCGGCTCCCGCGTTTGCACCGGTATAACAATACTCAGCAATACCGCTGTTATTGGTATTGGCAAAACCTGTAGCTCCCGGATTTGCGCCTGTAATAGTAAAGTCAACACGCACCCCGATCAGTGGAACGCCATTCTGATCTTTTACAGTTGCCTGCAGACAATGTTGTGTACCCACCGCCGCTGTGCCGGTAGCAGGAGCCAGCGTTAAAGTGGTTACATTGGCAACAGGTGCCAATGATTGACCACCAGGATAACCATAAGAATCATAGCTATCATATCCATATACAAAAATGCCGAATGGAAGTGAAGAGCCATTAATGGTATGCGATCCCAAAGAAATATTTAATTGCGCTCCTCTGAAACCGGTAGAACCTATAGGTGAAAACGAAGCTGCAGGAATAACTACACCATCGAGCTTTAATGCACCAACAGCGGCTGCAGGCGCTACTACGTTTACATAATTGCCCGAAAATCCTGAGGCAGGGGTAGAAAAAGTGTAGTTACCCAAATATTGTTCATAAGGCGTAATCAGCATCATAAAAGGATCTGAAGTAACGCCGTCAAAACTGCTGCCATTTGAATACTGTGCAACCAGTATTGGGTTGTTTGCTTTGATTTGTGAGGAAGTTGTAAGTATGGTTTCAAACAACTGTCCTTTGTTAAGCGTTGCAACAATAGATCCATTTACTTCCACTGTTGTGTTGTTGGCAGAAGCCAGGAAACGGAAAGTATCGCCTCTGGTACGTGTTTTTAAGGGAACAGAAATAAAATTTTTACCCCATGCGGTAGTTGGCGGAAGTTGTTCCACTATATGGTCGCAGGCTACGTATCCATCAGGAATGTTAGCGCACTGCATACTGCCAAATACAGCAATAGGTTTAGTGGAGGTTATAATAGTGCCGGAAAGATCTTGTGGCGCAGCGTTGGTATTACGCAACAGGTAGGTTTGCCCCTGGTTGAGTGTAATGTTATATGCTACTCCTGCAAGCCTTGTGCCTGTAGTAACCGTAGGCGTAATGGTTACAACAGTGCCATTTTGCGAAGCCACTATGCCAAACTGGGTACTGTTTACAATATTCGTATTCTTGTAACCAAGGTTAATATAAGATGTACCAAGAATATCTGTAGGCAAGGCCAGGTAAGCGTCTGTAGTAAACTGTACCCTGTTTAAGCCATATACAGTTACCTCTTTACCTGAGGTAATATGGATACCCTTGTTTTCAATAACATCTGAGGAATTTATTTCCAATGTGTTTGTTGGTAAAACAACTGAAGTTACCGCACCGGGTGTAACAGTAAAATTGGTAGTAAAACCTGTGCCTGGTGCTGAAACCGTACCTGTGGTAGCTTCATCGCCACTAATGAAAAAAGTAAGATTTCCCGCACTGAGGTTGCCGGGAAAAGTGAGCCAGAAATCCTTGCCTTTACTATCCGGAGCCTGAGCGTTACTGTACAAAAAACAAAAGCTCAGCAGTAAAGTGAGAAAGGCTGAAGAGAATCGTTTAAGCGTTAAAAGGTCAAATTGTTTCATACATGTTGTAGTTGGAAGTTAGAAATTGCTATTTCGTTTTGATTACGGAAATATCCTTATAGTTGAATTTGGTAATTGACACTACGTAAGTGGGATCAACCTGGCTTGAAAGTATGCGTAATGCCGGGTTTGAAGGATGTGCGCAATCTGTTTCCAGCATTTCTCCGGGAGGCAGTACTATCTTTTTCGCACCTGAAAATCCTTCTTTATCTTTAGTCAGTTGGGTTTGAAAAACTTCCTTCCATGTTATCTCAACACTGTATTTATTCTTGTTTGTCATTTTCAGAAATACAACATCGTGCCCATCGCACGATGACATGGCGTAGAAAAAATCAACACCGTTGACTGTTTTATCTAACTGCCAGTTAAGTTCTGCAGGCTGCGTATTACGTCCACGCATCGAAAAAACCGGAGTGGCTGATTGCATTAAAAATACTGCAACTAAAAATGTGTATGCTGCGTGCCTGGGAGTGCGTACAAAAATAAGGCTGCGGGAAATTATAGCATTTGCCATGACAATTTTTTTGTGAATAACAGAATAAAACAACCGTGTTTGATTGGCTAGCTGAAGGTGTACTACAGGCTATAAGGTATTTAAACATCAGGTAGATTAAAACAGGCCTTTATTCGGGATATAACGCCGATCAATATTGGAGTATAAGTATATGCGGGCTACGTTTACAGCAACAAACTGAAGCTCTTCATGAATGATATTAGGACAGTGAAAATTAACAATATGGAATTTCAGGAACAGGATCTTAAGTATGTGATACTTACATAAAAACAAGGAGAGTAAAACAAAAACTTTTATTGTGTAATAAGTACAAACAGGATTTAAATCTATAACGTTTTTCTAACAAAACGAAATTTTTTGCAATATTTAATATTATATGATTGATTTTTCTTTTTTACATAATATTTCTTTCTTGAAAAATTAATATGGCTGAAATACCTTTCTGCACTGTAATACAGCGAACAGCATATTGAATGTGTACAGAACAGCACATATAATTACTCACTCAAACGGGGGTAGATTATATATAAGTTTGAAATGTAAAATAATACAATAAAGTATGGTGAGCCAGTAAGTTGTTATTTGTTAATAGATACCATGGATAACTAAGCCACTTTGTTCATTATGTAGTCTATGAATATAGTGAATGATAACGCATATGCAAGCGATACTTCTATTTTGGTTGCGTTTATTTACTGAACGATACACATAACGTTAATGGATGGGAGTTGGCAGCTACTGCTGTAATAATATGTTTACACGTATGCAGCACATATTAAACAAACTCAATCACAGTATATGATAGTTGCTACAGGTCCCTGATAATTATTTCCCGGAATTCAGCATTGCCATTTTGAGCATTAAGTATATCAATAAGCAGGTTATGAGATGCGATGGTTGTTTTGAGCAAGGCCCAGTTATGAAATTCAATGGAATTTTCTTCAGGATCTTTTTGCGTTTCCAGCGTATAAAAGCTTTTTAGTTTAGCCAGATTTAAGTGTTCGAGTTTGCGATCCATAGCCTCATTTTTGTTGTTAAACAGAATAGTGCAAAAGATAGGGATTTGTTTTAACTGTGGCATAAAAATAGGCTCCATGGAAATGGAGCCCCTTTAGTTTCAACCCTAAACCCTTGAGAAAGAGCTTACAAATTACATTATTTCTCACAAATGCCGAATAGTATTATTCCGTAGTGGTTTTGTATTTAATGCAGTGTTTTATGTCAGCTTAACTACCGCGTTTTCCGAAACTTTGGGTAAAACTGCTTGTTTAATTATAAGAAAAAGCATGTAGTAAAAGTTGTTTAAAATAACATTTGGGCAAGAAAAGATTTAATCTCATTATTGCGTGCATGCTGCACTATGCTTTTTGCATAAAAAGATACAACCTTGTTTACGCTTATGAAATATGTTATTGCCGCATATTGTCTTCTTTTTTTTAGCATTCAAGCGCAGGCGCAATACCAGGTTACGCATTTTACTACTGAAAATGGCATGTCATCTAACGGTATAAAAGGTATGCAATGGGATGAGCATACCGGTTTTTTGTGGATTGCAACCGAAGCCGGGCTGGTACGTTACGATGGTATGGGTTTTAAAACATTCGACGTTGCCACAAATCCGGAATTTGGTTCTAACCGGATTATTATGGTGGTAAAAAATACTGCAGGTAAAATTATTGTAGGAGGAGAAGATGGGGAATTTAAGTATAATAAAAAATAACATCCCGGTATTTTATTTTAAAGGGGCGGAAGAAGCTAAAAAAGTATGGACATTTTGGAGCAGTTGCCGCTTCAGATACTTTATTTAAAAAATGTTTCAACAATCCATGGGACGAACGTTATAATTTTTATAACTCAACCGTAGTTCCGCTCAATGACTCTGCCTGCGAAGTACTTGCTGCCGGAGAACTCTATTACTACTCTGTTTCAACAGAGCAACCTTTGAATATAACCGGCTTACCCGATAACCTTAAAAAGGCATTCAGCATTGACAAACAGGTTTACGGTAAATGCCGATAATAACCTGTTATTATTTGATGTATATAAAAATACATTACAAAAAGTCGCACTTATTAATGCCGACGGCAGTTCTTTTGAAGCCGGTAAAGAAGAGCCCGTATTTTTTTGGGAAACAAGTTTGCAACTCCCGGTATTGTTATGTGGCGGAAAAGCATGGTTGATAGAAAAAAAGCAATCAACTGTTCTTACCGCTACTTTGATAGGCGAAGACATTCCACAAAATGTTTTTATCAAGTTTGCGCAGTATGAAAAAAACGGAAAAAATCTTTTTCTGGGATCAGCTTCCAAGGGGCTATATGTTGTACATCAAAGTCAACTTAGCGTTATATATCCTCCCCAGGCAACGCCCTACGAGAGAAATGCCATGTACAGCCAGGTAGAGTTACCTAATGGCAACATACTGATACGATGGAAGAATTGTGGGCTATAATAAACCCGAACGCTTTAATATTCCATACCCCTTTTTTAATAATGTATATGTCATATCAGACAGTACGCTTATAATAGTTAAAGGTGACAGCATTTTTAAATATAACAGTTACAATCAGCGTTCTCAATTATTAGCGCGGTCTGTTGCTTACGAAAACTTCTGTTTCGCAGTTTCAGAAAATAAATTGTATTACATTAATAGAACGGGCATAGGCATAATAAAGAATAATGGCATTGTAACCTTTTTGCAGTATTTCAACAGTAATACCACGCCCCCTTTATTGCCGTATGCTATGATAGAAAGCAATCCGGGAAAATTATTGATTGCCACATGTACCGGCTTATTACATTTTGATACACATACCCGTTTGTTTGATACTGTATTTAAATCGCCAACGGCCTGTTTCCGCTGTCTTTTTAAAGAAGGGGATTATATTTTTATGGGTACATATGGTGGTGGATTTTATGTAATGAAAAACGGAATAATAAAAGCAATGCCGCTGGATACCAGGCAATACCTGAAGTATATACATTGCTTTTTAAAAGATGACAGTGGATTTTGCTGGATGAGCACCAATAATGGTTTGTTTAAAGCAAAACTGTCTGATATTATTGATGCTTACGAAAAGGAGCTGCCACACATATATTATCAATACATGGGAAAAGACGAAGGTATGGAAGTTACAGAAATGAATGGTGGATGCATGCCCTGCGCTTTAAAATTAAAAAATGGAATTTTTTCTTTTCCTATGATGGACGGAATGCTTTGGTTTAAACCAGAAAATGTAAATGTTTCGGCTCCATCTAAGGATATATATATTGATAAGATTGAAATAGATAATAAAATAATAAGCTTAGACAATAAAGATGCGTTTCAGGTTCCTTCAGCATTTTCTAAGCTGGAAGTTCAGGTTGTTACCAGCGCGTGGTGCAGAAAAGAAAACCTGTATATTGATTACAGAATGGATGATGCTCCGTGGATGCACGTTGACATCATAGCTAACGAAATAAAGATAACGCTGGGCAACGCTGATTACGGTGATCATGTATTGCAAGTAAGAAAACTGAATGGCTTTGGAATAAATAATTATAGTATAACAAGTATTCCTTTTACTATTGCTACTCCGTATTATCAGCAATGGTGGTTTAGAATATTGGCGCTGTTTTTTTTATTTAATATCGGTTTTGTATATGTGAAGTTGAGGCTGCGCCAATACAGACTACGCGATAGAAAACTGTTGGCTATGGTAGAAGAAAAAACACGAGATCTTAACGTGAAAAATATTCAGCTCGAAAAAAATGACCGGATTAAAACACGCCTTATCTCAGTAATAAATCATGATATTATTACACCCTTAAAGTTTATGCATTATGCGGGCAAGGCGCTCATTGTAAATAAAGGCATGATTGATGAAGAAGAACAAACGCAAACCATAGCGGAAATTACACAGGCCGCAAGAGATATGGAAATGCTTTCTTCACAAATACTCAACTGGATCATTTATCAGAATCCGCATGAGCGCATGCAGAAAGAGGAGTTTGATCTGCACCAACTGGTAGAAATGATTTTTGGTGTGTTGAACTTTCCTGCAAAAGCAAAAAATACAACGCTACTTAATGAAGTGCCCGTGCATTTTGTTGTATACCAGCATATGGAGCCATTGCGGGTGTTGATATATAATATAGTAATGAACAGCACTAATTTTACAAAAAATGGATCAGTAACTGTAAAAAGCAATTATGCCAAAGATAAAATAGTGATAAACGTAGTGGATACGGGGCTGGGTATGACCGCAGAGCAGATAGATAACCTTATGTCGGATGAAAGAATTATAGCTTCTGCTAATGTTGATAACAAAAAAGGAACGGGGCTTGGCTACATGATTATTAAAGATCTCCTCAATATGATGGATGGATATCTTGAAATAAAAAGTAAAAAGAACATAGGTACAATCGTATCTGTTTTTTTACCCCAGGGTGATGTTTGATAGTTTGCTGATAATGCAAAGGTGTAGAATTAATTCTTTCAGGGCGCTTTTCAAATGCGGTAATTTTAAGGATTAATTATGCAGTTTATAAAACCAAAGATATTAATAGGAGATGATCATGGAATGATCAGGCGGGGGGTATCGTTGCTGATACAAATGGAGATTGGCGATTACGCCATAGTGGAGGCAGACAGTTGTTCAAAAGTGATGGCGCAGTTAAATAAGGATTATTTTACCCATCTTATATTAGATATCATTTTTGCTGATGGCAGTTCATTGGAGATTATACCCAATATCCGGAGATTATATCCTTCCTTGAAAATTCTCATTTTTTCTATGCAGCCTTCCGAAATACACGGCGAAGTGTTCAGGCAGAATGATATTGCTTATTATCTCTCCAAAACATCTGATAATCCTACTGTGGTAAAGGTGCTCACTAATTTTATTAACAACAATAAAAATATTGAAGAGAGCAATCATATTAAATCGGGAGTAAATCCTTTTAAAACGTTAACGTCAAGAGAATTGCAGATATTACATTACATGTTGAATGGATTGGGTACTAAACAAATTTCCGAAACACTGAATCTTAAAATGAATTCGGTATCTACCCTTAAGAAGAGAATTTACGATAAAACCAACTCCGACAATTTTAAAGCACTTATTGATCTTTGTACCTTATACAAAATAAATTTTTAATATTTTCCTGTAAAACATACTATATCTCATTCATAGATTTAATTCTATGAATGAGATATTTTACTTCCTCAGTTTTTTTTCAATATTTACATTTGCGCATCCCTTTAGTTTTCAGCATCCTATATATGCTTGACTGCAGCCGGTAATGTTACTGTATGCGGAATATGAAAAACTTTTCTTTTTGCTTGCGATAGGCATGGTTTCTATTTCGGTAAGTAATATTATTTGCTTCAACGCTGGTGTGCAACAACTCAATGTAGAAGATTATATAATAATGCACCGGGGAAACTGTTACATGGTTGCTATATGCCGTACAAAAAATCTTCACAGATATTTATTCACACGGTTGTAGTAATATAATGTGTTGACTGAAATTATACGCACGGGCGTTTTTTTAGGAATCTTTAACTAGGCTTTTCCCGCACCTGAATACAAAGCTGGTATACCATACTAGGTAAGTGACATGTAAAAGTGCCGGGTTCGTTCAAAGGATATTTTAATGGAGATAAAGGTGCAGGATTTGAATTGGGAGTATTGTTTTTCTCCCGCAATTTTTAATAAAAATAAAAGATGAAACGCTTCAATGTGTTTATTGTTGCTATAACAACCTGTTTTGCTATAAGCTGTAACAGCAATGCAGATAACACTACAAAAGCTGAAGCTGCTGATGCCGCAGATATAATTTATTATGGAGGCGATATAGTAACTATGGAAGGCGATAATGCCGCTTATGCAGAAGCCATTGCTGTTAAAAATGGGAAAATTGCTTTTGTGGGCGCCAAAGCCGATGCGGAAAAAATGAAGGGCGACAGCACTATGATGAATGACCTGCAAGGCAAAACTTTATTACCCGGTTTTATTGATTCACACGGGCATTTTATTAATTCACTTTCTATGTCGTCACAGGCAAACTGTTCTGTACCTCCGGTTGGCAATGCCGCCGATGTAAATGGAATTGTGGCGTCATTAAAAGACTTCAGGGCAAAAAGAAATATACCCAAAGGAGAAATGATTATTGGCTATGGATATGACGATACCCAGATGCATAGCGGGAGATTACTCAACAGGGATGATCTTGACAAAGATTTTCCTGATAACCCGGTAATGGTAATTCATATTTCATTACATGGCGCGGTTATGAATAGCCTGGCGCTTAAAAAGTTTGGCTTTAGTAAAAAAACGGTTACACCTCCCGGTGGTGTCATAGTGCGCAAGCCCGGTACTAACGAACCTTATGGGCTAATTATGGAAACCGCTTTTATTCCTGTTTTTTCCAACCTGCCTAAACCAATGCCTGAGCAGCAATTGCAGCAATTAAAAGATGGACAGAGGATATATGCTGAAGCAGGTGTAACTACTGCACAGGAAGGTGCAACGCGCAAAGCGGATCTTGATATTATTGTTAACGGCGCAAAAAATAATGCGCTCTTTATTGATGTGATAGCCTATCCATTTATTTTAGATTCAAAAGCAATTTTGCAGGAGCATCCATTTACTGAATTTGGTAAATATCAAAATCATTTTAAGATTGGGGGCGTAAAAATTATTGAAGACGGATTACCAGAGGTAAAAACAGCCTTTTTTACTACGCCTTATATAACGGGAGGTGCTGCCGGCGAAAAAAACTGGAAAGGCGAACCAATTTTTCCGCAGGATTCTATAAACACGTGGATGAAATGGTTGTACAAAAACAAGGCACAACTGATCATTCATGGCAATGGTGATGCCGCTATTGATGTGTTGCTGAAGGGACACGAATACGCTTGTAAAGCACTCAATCAACCGCTGGATAACGACAGGCGAACTACCGTTATTCATTCGCAGTTTGTGCGTATGGATCAATTGGAAAAATATAAGGCTTATAATATTATACCATCATTGTATACAGAGCACACTTTCTTTTTTGGAGACGCGCATATAAAGAACCGTGGTTTGGAGCAGGCTTCATTTATCAGCCCATTAAATACCACCGACAAAATGGGATTGAAGCCCACCAATCATACAGATTTTAATGTATTACCTATTGACCAGATGATGGTGATTTGGACAGCTATGAACCGAACTACCCGCAGTGGAATATTATTGGGTGCAGAAGAGAGAGTAACAGCCTACCAAGCACTGAAAGCTATTACCATTAATGCGGCGCACCAGTATTTTGAAGAAGCAAGCAAGGGATCGTTAAAACAAGGAAAACTGGCCGACTTTGTTATACTTGATCATAATCCATTAAAAACAGATGTAGCCAGGATCAGGGATATTAAAGTAGCTGAAACTATTAAGGAAGGTAAAACCATCTATAAAAAATAGTATCGTAGAAAATGTTTTTCGTAAGCATTCATTGCGCATCATTCCATGCTTCTATTAATCAGAAGCACGAAGAACAGGAGTTGCATTGCATGAGGTACTGAAGTGATTTCGGCGGCGTGAACAGAGGGTTTACTATTCGATATGTACTTAATGATGAAAGAAAATAGTACCCTGTAGAATAATAGTCTCCATAGTGCACTTACATTGGCCACATACTGGGAAACACAATTCAAAAATTCAGGAAGGTTTCCAGTTAATGATGTTCTTTAAGGAAAACTAATTACAGACTGGTTTTTCTAATATCATTTTGCTCCAACTTTGTTGGTTTATCGGTTAAGCATAATGTCCCTGGTTTTAGAAAAGAGTATATCTTTATCAATAACAATATTGAACGCTCGCTTCGGGATGATCGGATTACAGAATGCCAGTCCAGCAGAAATTGCTGTTTATTGCCTTGGATCATAATTCGAAACTCAAAAAACTTTAACGGATAAAAGATTACTAAATAATAAATGTAAACAGATGAGAAATTTAATATTCTTTATGCATACTTCGCTTGATGGTTTTGTAGCAGGTGCTAAGGGAGAAATGAATTGGATTAATGTGGATGAAGCTATCTTTGACTTTGTTGCAACAATGACAGCGCAAGCAGACACTGCATTGTATGGCCGGGTAACTTATGAAATGATGCAAAGCTATTGGCCAAATGCGGCAGAAAAACCGAATGCCACAAAACACGATATAGAACATTCAGCCTGGTACAACAAGGTTTCAAAAGTTGTATTATCTAAAACCATCCGGGAAACAGGGCTTCACAATACCAAAGTTATCAGTCACCAGCTTTCGGATAACATTAATAGATTAAAACAACAGGACGGGAAAAATATTTTAATATTTGGAAGCCCGGGCGCTTCCCAATCGCTTTTAAACGAAGGACTGATTGATGAGTTTTGGCTCTTTGTTAATCCAATTATATTAGGGCAGGGCATGCCTTTATTTAAAAATATAGGCGGCACAACAGTATTGACACTTGTAGAATCTAAAACTTTTGCGAATGGCGTAATTGCGCTTCATTATAAAAAATCGCAAAAAAATTAACCATAACAAACTGCATGCATGCCGGCTATCAGGATGCAACCATTGTTTATTGCAGCCTATGGTTGTTAACTTCATAGCCTGAATAAAGCCGCTGATGTTTGCTGCTGTTAATATACCTTCAATATTGATTAAGCTGTTTATGTCCGATGCCATTGTATAAATTCACCATTAAACTGCGCAATGTGCCCAGGCCTGTCACTGGCATTCGTGAAATCACTTCTCACGACATTGACGCGGTGTATCGCACCTACAAAATACGGGCAGAAGAAAAATACAATGGGCAAAAAATGGAAAGCTTTGAAGTGGTGATGATCAGCAAATTTTCCGCCGAAGGCAAGGCATATATCAGCCAGAAAAGAAGACCGCCGGCAGAATAAATGCCTGGTGTGTTAACCTTCATACATCTCCATCTGCAACCGGGTTTCTTCCAGGTCGAGTTCTCTTTCAATTTTTCTTAAAATTTCCTCACTGGCTTTCCCATGTTTGTGAAGCTCCTGTATGGCGCTTCGTTCAATACCCAATACATCAATCTGCATTTTAGAAAATTCATTAAATATATTAGATGGCAGGCTATCTCCTTTTCCAAAATAGTTTGCAGGCAGATCGGTTTTCTGCAGCCGGTTGTATTTTACTTCATACTTGCTTTTAATGTTTTTAAGCAAATCGTCTGAGGTTAGCGAAAGATTCTCTTCAATATAATCAATGGCGGTTGATACTATTTTTGTTCTTACTTCATATTCTTCCAATACAATAGAATGCGGTTGCAGTTTTAATACTCTTATTAACCAGGGAAGCGTAAAGCCAAGTAAAACCAATGTAGAAAGTATAACACAGAAAGAAAGGTAAATAATGAGATTGCGGTGTGGGAATACTATACTGTTTTGTGGACCGTATGCCAGCGGCAATGCCAGCGCCGCTGCCATAGATACTACCCCACGCATACCCGCCCAACCAAACACCACCATGTTTCTTGCATCAAAAGGCTCTGTTTCTCTTATTCTTTTACTTACCCACCGGGGTATTAGTGCTGCTGGTACCACCCATATAAACCGCACAATAATTACCACAAAGCTGATCACCAAACCATATATTACCAGTTCCATTGTGGAGTAATCGTGTATGCCGGCTATTACCGTACGCAATTGCAAACCGATTAAAATAAATATGAGGCTGTTTAAAATAAAAATCACTACATCCCAAACGGCATAACTCATTATTCTGCTCTCATTGCTGAAAGCCTCGCCGGAGCGGAAGGATAAAAACAATCCTGCCGATACTACCGCAAGCACGCCCGATACTTCCAGGTGTTCTGCCAGCAGGTAAGCACCAAAAGGCGTTAAAAAAGTGAGGGTTACTTCAATAACGGGATCGCATACCCATTTTTTATGGATCTGTAAAACCAGGTACCCAATGACAAGACCGATGAGAATACCGGCCGAAGAAATAAGCAAAAAATTTAAACCTGCTTTCCACAAAACAAAATTGCCAAATGTAATGGTTTGTAATGCGTACCTGTAAGCAACCAACCCACTGGCATCGTTTACCAGGCTTTCACCTTCCAGTATAGCTACAATTCTTGGGTTTAGTCCCAGCCCTTTTGTAACCGATGTAGCCGCTACAGCATCGGGT
>JBGALP010000133.1:0-12636 GCA_044223805.1 Agriterribacter sp. | reverse complement strand
TAAAAACCGCCGGTACCAAGGAAAAGCAATCGCATATTGATTATGACATTCCCGCGAAGTTTGCGGAGATAGCCAAAGGAAATGGCATTCCCAAAGTAGTGCTGCTTTCCGCGTACGGCGCTTCTGCTACCAGCAAAGTATTTTATTCCAGCATAAAAGGCAAACTGGAAGATAAAATCGACAGCCTTGCATTTGAGCAATACATTATTTTCAGACCAGGTTTGTTACTGCGGAAGAATACCGATCGGTTGGGTGAACGTATCTCCGCAGGAATCTTGCATTTTCTAAATGCTTTAGGACTGATCAGAAAATTCAAGCCCTTACCTACATATATACTTGCCGAAAAAATGGCTAAAGCGCCGAAAGTTGTTGCTGAGAAAAAGCGCATTGTATCATTGCAGGATATCTTCTCTTTTTAAATGCTGTTTCCATCTGCTAATACCATATCAGTCTTCCTTCGCACTTCACCAACTCTCATGTCCCTCGCTATTGACACTAAAACTTTCCTTATTAATACTTGTCCTAAAAATCTCTCTCTGCTTTGATTTTTATTTACGATAACAATACCGTTACCCAGTAACCCCTCAAAAAAATACCCTTCTACTACATTTTATGTATTTCACAGAATTTTTAACTGGAGTAGCATTGCATTATCAATTGCTATCCTCTGGATTACACTCCTGCAGCCTTAAAGCATCATCCTGAAACATTTTTATTATCGTCAAAAAAAATTAACAATGAGCCTCCAGCAACCCGTTTCTGTCATTATCCGTTTTACGGGCGGATCCCAAAAAGGTATAACCAAAAAATTTATTGTAAAAGATGACCTGGATATTAAGATTGGTCGGGGAGAAAGCAATGATATTGCCTTTGACCCTAACGATGATATTGTAAGCCGCGAGCATTGTATCATTACAGTTAACGCCAGCATTCCCGATGCTTTTGAAATTACCGACCTGCGCAGCAAAAACGGCACTTATGTAAATGGTAAAGCCATTACAGAAAAAACAACACTTACTGCAGGTGATAGTATTAAACTCGGCAAAGAAGGACCCTCTTTAGATTTCGACCTCGACCCCCGTCCCGCTTCTCATATCAAAAAAACCAGAATAGTAGATCTTGGTGCCGCTAAGGAAACGCAGGTGCACACTACCAATACAAAAACTACAGGAGCCGCACCTGCCAAAGAAGGTATAGGAAAACAAACCATGCAGCACATGTTGCAGCAGTCTGAAAAGAAAAGTAAAAAAGGGCTATTAATTACCGCAGTATCATTACTTATACTGGTGCTTACTACAGGCTGGCTAATTTATTCTAATCGTCCTGCACCTAAGGTGGTAAATATTATACAAAAGGAGAAAAGCAGTGGTCCTGTTGCGCTTACTCCCGCTCAAATTAACAAGGCAAATGAAAACAAAGTAGTGTTTATTGAGCTGGGCTGGAAACTCGAGCTCACATCAACCGGCGATCAATTGTATCACGTATATCTGCCAAGCGGTAAAAATCAGTTTGTGGCTGCATATATCCGTAACAATGTAGGGGCTATAGAACCTTATCTTTCCACCAAAAGCGGTGCACCGCAGGGTGCAAACCTGGTGCCTATAGGAGGTTTCGGTAGCGGAACCGGTTTTGTGGTAGATGAAAGAGGTTTTATTATTACCAACAGGCACGTGGCTGCCGCATGGTTAACATCTTATCATTTTCCGCAGGATGCTTTTCCCGGAATATTGGTGAGTTCAAATTCAAAAGAAACACAACCCGTGTCGGAAGGTGAGGTGAGCAGTTGGGTGCCTGCAGAAGCCATGAACTACAACAGGCAGATGCTTGAATCTGGTGTGAAGTATATAGACGGCGCTTCGGCCTACCTTGACGTTACTTTCGCTAACAACTCTTTGCGCACTCCAGCTAAAGTGGTGCGTATTTCAAATGTGCATGATGTTGCTATGATAAAAATTGAATTGCCTGAAACGCTTACTAAAGTTGAAATGTTAGATAACTATAACCAGGTTGAGCCCGGCAGTCCTGTTGTGGTAATGGGTTATCCTGGTTTGTCGCCTGATCAATATGTGGCTAACCGCTCGCAGGATGGGTTTAACCGTAATCCCAATATTGTTAAGGTTCCTGTACCTACACTAAGCGCAGGCAACATTGGTCGCCTGGTAAAAGGACGTGCAGGCAGTGATAAGGTGGATGATTATCTCAGTTCGTTTGGCGATTACTATCAACTCACTATCAACTCCACAGGCCCCGGTAACAGTGGTGGACCAACCTTCGACGACCAGGGTAAGGTAATCGGTATTTATTCTGCCGGCAGTAGTAAAGTCTCCTATTCAATACCCATTAAATATGCTATAGATCTCATGGGAAGGCAGGAAGTAATCAAATAGCACCCGCTGTTTGAATGCAAAAAACACTTCGTGCATTTGCAACCCAATGTCATCTTAACTGAATTCCTGATCTTTTTTTGACGTGCACACTGCCTTCAGGAGCCGCAGGCCTGCGAAGGTCTGCGGTGGGCAGTTGCTTAAAATTATTACCTTATGAGATTTCCCTGGCAAAAAAAACCGAATCATTTTCATTCATCCTTGGTTGAAGACAAGGCTACATCTCTTTACTGCAAAGTATATAGCATTAGTGATACCGGTCCCACGCGTACAGGAAATGAAGACAGTATTACATGGATGCATCCCGCCAATAACAAACAGGTTTTATTTGCTATGGTAGCTGATGGAATGGGTGGCCACAATGCTGGTGAAATAGCCAGCAGCCTCGCCTGTAGCGCAGCGGAACATTTTGTTCAAAGCGGCATTATGCGGCATAATATACCTGCCATGTTGCAGGGGTTATTTCAACAAATGCATGCGGCCATAATAAATGCAGCCAACAGTAACAGCGATTATTATGGAATGGGTACTACAGGCGCCGCTGTATTTATTGAGCAGAATCAATTGTTTTGGGGTCATGTTGGTGACAGCAGAATCTATCAATTTAACAAAGACAGGCTACAGCAATTAACTACGGATCAAACCCTGGTAAATAAAATGATCAGCGAAGGAAAATTAAAACGCGGCGATGCCGAAACGGGTACGATGAAACACCTGTTATTGCAGGCATTAGGCACGGCAGAAAAAATTAAGCCCGAGATAGCCGGCCCAATTACTATTCAACCCGGAGATTATTTTTTTATCTGTTCGGATGGTATTCATGATGTGTTTTCGCATGATGAAATAGAGGCACTGATGTGTATGGAGCGCCCTGCGTTAGTTATGGAATGTATTAAAGCATTGTGTTATGAAAGAAAAGCGCTGGATAATTTTTCCGCTATAATTATTGAAGTGCTCCCGTATCAATCATTATCTGTGAATTCTATTACCAGGGAACAAAATGTTATGTTATGAACGAAACCATCAACGATCAATATGTCATCATCGAAAAAATAGGTGAAGGCGGCATGGGTTCTGTGTACCTGGCAGAGGATGTTTTACTGCAACGCAAGGTAGCCATCAAATCGCTGAATAAGCCTAAAGCAACTCCAACTGATGAACTGGAAGGAAGGTTTCAACAGGAAGCGTTGGCGCTGGCAAGATTAAACCACCCAAACATTACGCACGTATACACGTTTGTGCAGCACCAGCAAAATTTCTGGATGGTGATGGAATATGTGGAAGGCAAAACGCTGGAAGACTGGATCAAACATCATGGCGCTATCAGTGCATCTTTAGCATGTTCTATTACGGTTCAAATATTAAATGGTCTTGAGCATGCGCATCATAAAGGCATCATCCATCGCGATCTTAAGCCGGCCAATATTATGATATCATCTGAAGGTGAAGTAAAAATAATGGACTTCGGTATTGCACGCATCCGCAATTCGCAAAGGCTAACCCAGCATGGAAAATCTGTAGGCACGCTGGAATATATGGCGCCAGAGCAGATACAGGGCAAAGAAGGAGATGAATTAACCGATATATATGCCACGGGAAATATGCTGTATGAGATGCTGAGTGGTGTAACTCCTTTTAAAAATGATACAGACTATCATTTGATGAAGGCAAAGCTGGAAGAAAAAGTAGTATTACATCCCGATCTTCTTAACCGCACAAAACCGGCACTGCAACAGGTAATTTTAAAAGCACTGGAAAGAAATCCGTCAAGGCGGTATGAGCATGTGCAATCATTTAGAAACGCACTTATTCAACATGCAGGCATTAATATACTAACCGGAAATATATTGCACGATGCGCTGCTACAGAATCAACCTGATATTTGGGAAAGTGGCAGCGCAAGATCAAGAAAGTTCTCATTTCAAAAACCCGTAAAAGCATTATCATCATTGCCCGGTTCTGTTGCATGGCTGGTAGAAAATACAGCACCAGGGGAAAAAATAGCTGTACTGAAAAAATGGTGGAATGGCGGAAACGTAGATAAATCCATAAAACTGCTGGTAGCCGTAGTAGTTATATGCCTGGGGTTGGTAACCTGGAATTATTTTCATAATAACAGTATTGCTGAACAGGCTGACTTACCCAAGCTCAAAGTAGATTATACCGTGAAGCTTTCAACCGATTCTTTGACGCAGCCTGCAGTAAATACGGGCATTATAGAGCAGCAACTGATGGAGAACCAGGGTGTATATAGTGAAAGTGTCGCTTCTCCATCAAACGAAACAAAAGAAGAAGCAACAGTGCCCGTTGAATCCAAAACAAAAAAGAGCCAGGAAAAATCTTCACCCAGAGAAAACAAAAAGAAAATAGAAGAAACCAAGGCCGGCAAAGGCGGAGATCAACCAGCAGAAAATAAGGGATCAATAGAAGAAAAAGTAAAAGAGCCCGTTCAAAGCAACAGGAGTGCCGTTACGGTACCACGTGGAATTGATATTAGTTTGATATTACAGGAGTCGTTAAGTTCTGAAGAAAAAAACAAAGATGGAAGTCTGATAACATTGACCAGTGCAGAAGATGTAAAAATAAACGGGCAGGTAATTATTGAACGCGGTGCCGGTGCTGTGGGAAAGATCGTAGATGTAGTTCCATCTTCGAAACGCAAGCCCGGATTGATTGGTTTTGTAATTATAAAAGTAACTGCAAGAGACGGAAGCGACATCCGTTTGTCATCTGACCGTTTCAGGCTAAAAGCCGGAAACGATAATGAACCAGCCATTTTCGTCTCCGGCAAGGTCTTTACCGCCACCGTGCATAAGAGTGTTATTGTAAAATGAAGTAATGTTGTCACAGACTGCTGCTATACTTTTTAGGGCAGGCGCAAAATGTGTCATTACAGACTTTATTATCTTTCTTACCTGCATTGATAAACCATACAGGCTTAGGAAGCAAATAAGGTTATAAGGTTTATTTTTATTGTTGGCCATTTTATTAAGGTTATAAGGTGGGTGCGCTTTAATTTACAAATGCTTTTATAGTTAGCATTTTCAAATCTAAAATTTCAATTTCAGCATTTAACATTACATACCTAAGTTTTGATTAGGTTGAGATGTGGATAAAGACTTTATACATTTCATAACCTTATTACCCTAGTAACACAAACAATAACATTAGTCACCTTATTACCTTCTATTGCCTTGCCCAGCAAAACATTCAATAGTGTATGATGATATAATAAATTCGGGTGAACAGAAAAGTTTTGTTATGAATACTATAAGTTTTTCTAATCCGCTCAGTCAATCGGTAATCTTGTACTCACCGCTATGCGGTTCCATGCATTGATGAGTACAATACTCATAATAATATGTGCAATTTGTTCAGCACTGAAAAATTGAGCAGCCTGCTGATAGGTAGCGTCGGAAACACCGTGCTGACTGATAAGCGTAACTTCTTCTGTTAACGCGAGCATAGCCTTTTCTTCAGGGTTAAAAAGATCTGTTTCTCTCCATGCATTCAGTAAAAAAATACGTTGCGGGGTTTCTCCAAATTTTAATGCATCCCGGGTATGCATATTTAAACAGAAAGCACATTGATTGATTTGAGATACTCTTATTTTGATAAGCTCCTTTTGAATAGGTGTTATTTTCAGGTTACTCAAACTTTTAACTAAAGCATACATGCCTTTATAGGCATCGGGAAAAGTTTCGGCGATATTTACTCTTTGTTCCATAATATAATTTTTTGATGGAGCAAAGCTATACACAGCTATTGTGGTGATTGCTTAAACTGGTTTAAGAAATGGCCCGTTTGCGTAATTCGCTTAGATATTCCGGCGTAAAACCCAGGAAGGAAGCCAATAAATATTGCGGAATCCGTTGAACAAATTCAGGATACAATTTTATAAACTGGCGATAAAGCTCTTCCCTGGAAAGTGTGTATAAATTTCTGATGCGAAACTGCGCAGCGGCATGTGCTCTTTGATGAATGAGCCTGAAATATCTTTCCATTTGCGGAAACCGCTGCAGCATTGCTTCCTGGTCCTGGAATGATATTGCCAACACTTCAGATTTTTCAACAGCTTGTATATAAAATCCGGAAGGCTGTTGTTTTCCAAAAGAGGAGTAGTCTGACAGCCACCAGTTTTCAATGGCGAATTGTATGGTTTGCTCAACGGCTTTTTCAGTTACAAAAAATAAACGCAGGCAGCCTTGCACCACAAAATAATTGTGACCGCAAACTTTCCCTTCCATCAGCAGGTTTTGTTTTTTCTTGCAATGCATAGGTTTAAAAAACTGCAAGGCATCAGATAAATCCCTATCATTAATGGTAATTAATTTTTTGATATGCTGCTGTAAAGCGGAATGCATAGTTTGTAGCTGTCGCAGTAATGGGTGCAAATGTCGCTAAAAGTTAGACGCAGTGCCGATAGATTAGTAACCCTTTTTAGCTAATCGGCTCAAAAAACGTAAAGCTATGAGCCGAATAGGCTATTTATTCGGCTCACGGATTATACAATTCTGTTATATTATCTAAGTTGAGATATATTTCTATCGCTGATGGGCTGCCGGATAGGAATGGAAAGCCCGGTGAGGATTTGTGCAGGGGGCATGCGCCGGACTTGGAATGGATAGCCGGAACACGGACGATCAGGGATGTGATGTTTACAGCCCCCAAATAAAACAGCGAAGCCTACTCACTTCGCTGTTATAATGCAGATTGTTTCAAAACATCTCTTCCCGCAATCAATGCTGATTTTTTTGCAATGACTATCCGTTTCTTTGGGTAGCTGTTATAAGGTTGCCATATCAATTACAAAACGATAGCGCACATCGCCTTTCAGCATTCTTTCGTAAGAAGCAGTTATGTCTTTGATGTCTATCTTTTCGATATCGCAAACAATATTATGTTCCGCACAATAGTCAAGCATTTCCTGTGTTTCGGGTATGCCTCCAATACCGGAACCTGCTACGCTTTTGCGACCGCCTAATAAAGGAAACACCCCTATCTGCATAGGTTTTGAGGGGGCGCCTACACATATATGTACTCCATTGGTTTTAAGCAATGATAAATACATGTTCATATCATGCTCTGCAGAAACGGTATCAAGAATAAAATCAAACTTGCCGGTTACTGCTTTCACTTGTGCAGGATCGGAAGTAACTACAAAATGATGCGCTCCTAATGCTTTAGCAGCTTTTTCTTTTGAGGGAGATGTACTCAACACAGTTACATCAGCGCCGAAGGCTACACCCCATTTTACGGCCATATGTCCTAAGCCACCGAGGCCAAGTACTGCCAGCTTATGTCCTTTACCTACCTTCCAGTGGCGCAACGGAGAGTAAGTGGTAATACCTGCACACAACAATGGTGCGGTGGCAGCGAGGTTAAGCTTTTCAGAAATATGCAATACAAATTCTTCGCGTACTACTATCGTGCTGGAATAACCGCCGTAAGTAGGATTACCGCTGCGGTCTTTGTTATTGTAGGTTTGGGTATTACCTTCCAGGCAATATTGCTCTAAACCTTCTTTGCAGTTTTCGCACACCTGGCATGAATCAACCATACAACCAACTCCGGCCAGTTCGTTTACTTTAAACTTTTTTACATGATCGCCCACCTTTGTTATACGCCCTACAATTTCGTGGCCGGGAACCATGGGGAAAATACCAGGAAACCAGTCGTTCTTAATCTGGTGCAGGTCTGAATGACAAACACCACAATATAAAATTTCAATCTGCACATCGTGTGCACCTACTTCTCTGCGCTCAAAATTCCAGGGCGCCAGATCAGTGGTAGGACTTTGCGCCGCATATGCTTTTGCCTGAATCATAATTTTTAAATTTATGCATGCAAAATTAATGGCGTGGACTTACTGTAACGTTAAAACTTTCAAAGGGAAAATTATACTTTTCAAAGTGTTTTGCGAAAAGCCAGTGGCGCAATCCCAACATGCTTCTTAAAGAAGTTATTAAAATAGGAAGCATATTCAAAGCCTAAACTATAGGCAATATCTGCCACTGCCCAATTGGTATGCGTCAATAGTGACTTAGCCTCTTTTAACAATCTTTCATTAATATGCGTAGTGGTTGACTTTCCTGTAACCTGGTGCAGCGCCGCATTTAAATGGTTTACATGCACCGCTAAACGATCTGCATAATCACTTGCTTTTTTTAACAAAGGGGCATGCTGTAATGATGCTACAGGAAACTGGCTATCGAGCAGACTCATAAACAATTTGGTAATTCTTGCCGCCGCATTAGCAGGCTCAGGATGCGCACTTGCGGGCTGCATTTTAATAGCTTCGTGAATAATGAGCGAAAGCTGGTTACGCAGCAGATCGTATTTGTGTATATAATCTGTATGCATTTCGCTGCGCATGCGGGTGAATATATCTGTTAGATACCGTAATTGTTCATTATTCAAAAAATACACAGGATTGCCGCCTGCTTTATACAACACAGAGTCTTTCAGGCTCTCCATCCGAATGCCTGATTGCAGAAAATCTTCTGTAAATACGCAGAAATAGCCTGTTGGTTCAACGGTACCTTCTACTAAATCCCATGAATAGGGAACAAGGCGATTGGTGAATACCAATGCCGGCTTATCAATAGCGTAACTGCTATCGGAGTAGTTCAATTCGCTGAGACCTTCAATAAGCAGGCTAACCTTAAAAAAATCGCGGCGGTTGTAAGATGAAAGAGCGCATCTTGCCTCTTTGATTTCTGCTACTTTAATAGCTGTACTTTCTGCCATTGATTGCACTGTGATCAAAGGCAACTGACGCCGCACGGTAGTTTTTGCCATGAGCGAAATTAAAGAAATCAAAGAGAGTAAAGGTTTTTTCTCTTATAGATTGGATTGATAAATCCTAAGTAACCTGCAATTATAAACGATCATATTTCATCTCACTATTGCCACGGAGGTCTTTCATAACCAAACAGCTATCTGTAACTTTCAAAAGCCAATATTTAAATACTTCACCAGTTTCCATTGCTGTAATAGTCAATATATTATCCTTTTTATCAATAAAAAATTTCCCTTCTCCCTTCTTACTTTTCTCTACTCCTCTATTAACATGCCTAAGAAAGCAGGTTTCGTTTGGTGTAAAGGTCAGCTTTAGATAAATATCTTTATAATTAAATTCTTTTCCAACTGCTCTCCATGAACCGAATATTTTTTTATGATCTACCCCATCTTCACAAGTATTAGGAATGTAGGGTACTTCCATCCTCTCATATTTTCCTAGCCTAACCATTGCAGCTACCATTTCTTTATCTCCGTTCACTAACTTATTATCAACAAACTTTCTTTTTAATGGATACTCCCTTAAATGAAAGAAAAAATGACTAAATCTATTAAAGGCCTGGTCTTTATCTATCATAAAATATTTATAGTGAATTTCCTTGTTGGTTTTATACTCTACATAAAAAATAGGACCGCAATAAGCATAATCATTACCATGTTGAGTAGTGTCCGCTATCGTTCCATTGCCATATTTTTTTAACGCATTGACTAAATTAATGAATGAATCAATGTAATTAGTTCCCTCAAGCTTAGCGATATATGTTTTATGCTTTATTGTATCTATATCAATTAGTTCTTTATAAATAAGCGAATCCTTTGCCGGTTCATAGTAAACAAAATTTTCCAGCCCAAGACCTTTGTTGTATAGCGTAACAGTGTCTGGACTGCAAAAGGTAATTATTTTAATATAATCGATAGTGTCGCTTTTTTGTTTGGTGGAACAAGTAAAGAATAAAACTGAAAAAGATAAGATGATCAGGCAGCGTTTCATATATTGTGCTTAAAGATGTTTACCTAGAAAAAATAGCATACTGAATATACCTAAAATAATTAAGGCTTTTTGAAATAAGAAATAAAATGAAGTGAATAGTTTTTGTCGCAAAGTACCCCTTTAATGTCGGTATCCCCCACGAATTAACTCAAAGGCTGTTTATACCTTTATTCCATCAAGAGGGCATTTAAAACCTCTATCTATTAACCATAAAAATTTTCAATCATGGCTAGCGTTAGCACCTATTTGAATTTTGCCCGTAATACGGAAGAAGCTTTTAATTTTTACAAATCTGTTTTTGGCGGAGAATTTTTTGGACAAGGCATTATGCGTTTTGGTGATATTCCTCCTATGCCCGACGCTCCGCCTATGGCTGAAGAAGATAAAAACCTGGTAATGCATGTTGAACTGCGTATACTGAATTCACATTCACTTATGGGCACAGATGCGCCTGAATCAATGGGCTTTAAAGTAAACTTTGGCAACAATAGTTTTATTAACCTGCAGCCCGATACGAGAGTGGAAACAACACAATTGTTTGATAAACTTTCTGCCGGAGGAAAGGTTGGGATGGATTTGCAGGATATGTTCTGGGGAGATTATTTTGGTTCCTGCACCGATAAGTTTGGTGTACAGTGGATGTTTAATTGTAGTGAAAAGAAATAGGGAAACGATAGACGTCAGAGGATAGACGTGAAACTGAAATTTTCTTTCGCGTTTATCTTTTCACTTTTCACGTAATAATTTATTAAGCATGAACACAGCAGCTATTGCACAACGTTTAGTAGAAATGTGCCGCAACGGACATGTAGAAGAAGCTAAGGAAGCATTATTCGCACCTGATATTAAAAGTACTGAACCCGTTGAAGGTATTTTGCCAAAGGAAATACAAGGCATGGAAGCCGTAAGAAATAAGGCAGCACTATTTGGCTCCTTGGTGGAGCAGTTTTATGGAGATGTTATTTCTGATCCGATTGTAGCAGGCGATTATTTCTCTTTGTCTTGGCAATCAGATCTTCAGATGAAAGGTGGGGAGCGACAAATCAATAATGAACTGTGCGTATACAAAACACGGGATGGTAAAATTATTTCGGAGCAGTTTTTTTATTAGGATGAATATTGTTGAGGAATACATCATTTTTACATTGTTAAAACAGCGCCATTTGTTCAGGCTTTCTGTTTAGTTCCCCATCATTAAAAAAATAAATGCGGCCGTGTGCCCCATCATACCCTGCGGTAAAATGTTTCTCATCTTTCCTTAATCTTTCTATAGCTAAAGATAATGTTGGATGAAACCGATGTATATCCTGCAAAGGGGCCTGTATTAATATATTGAACTCATTACCAAACAGGGAAATGGCTTTAGTATATTGTCGCTGCAACGTTTTGCTGTCTTCACTAACATTCATAATTTCAGACAGTATTTCAGGCAACGGCAACACATACTGAAAAGACTGGCATTGACCTGTGGCGTCTGGTAACGATCGGTCAGCTAATTGTTCTACTCTATGTGCCACTCCTATGGTTACGGGTTTATGGCAAACCGGGCAAATATTATCAACCCATTCTTCCGGAGTAAATGATATTTTACAATTACGATGTCCATCATAAAAATATTTACCCCGTTGCGGATAATATTCCCATGTGCCTTCAAAACCTTTTTTGGTTTTAAAAGCTGCAAACATGGCGTCATAACTCAATTCCGTACTAAGCACGTTTACCTCACGCCCAAGCTTATGCGCCGAATGCGCATCTGAATTGGAAAGCAGCGTAAGCCTGTCTAACGCTGTATATCGCCTGCACATGAGTGGATCGGCAGACAAACTGGTTTCAACCGCAAACAGTTCACTGGTCACATCTTTAAAACAATCCTCCAATGTATCGTGGCCATTCATAGCCCCCAAAGAAGAATACCACGGCGTCCACACATGCGCCGGAACAAAATAAGCGCGTGGCGAAACTGATAATATAATTTTAAATAACTCATGCGCCTGCAGATTCAAAGTGGGTCTGCCATCAGCGGCAAGATTACCATATTTGCTGAGTAATGCATTTATGCGACGGGCAGTTTCAAAATCAGGGGCGTATATTAAATGGTGATTTTTATATAGTTTACTGTTGATGGTATACTCACAACTTACTTCCGTTGACAAACAAAAATATACTGTTCTGCCCTGAGTGCGAACACCAGGCAATTCATCTATTTCTGGTAGTTCTTTCAGCGTATAAAAGCCGTTCCCCGCCGGCTTTAATTTTTGTTCCAGTTCTTTGATCCATGCAGGATGGGTGAAATCGCCTGTAGATACCACATCAATGCCTTTAATTAAAGCCCATTGATACATGGTTTCCAAAGGTAACTATATACCAGTTAGACCAAAATGAAAGAAGCTAAAGAAAATAGTAATAAGAAAATAAAGCATAATGCAAGTTTTGCCTAAATATTACAAAGGTAGTTTCGGG
>JBGALP010000132.1:0-12989 GCA_044223805.1 Agriterribacter sp. | reverse complement strand
ATTAATGGTAAAACAAGCTCACCTCTTTCGTACGGCAAACAAGGCAATTATACTATAGTTTGGACATATGATGACGGTAACGGCCACACTGCCAAACAATCACAACGTGTTATAATTAAAGATACAACAGCGCCGGTGCCTGTTGTAAAAAAATTACCTGATATTATAGCTAACTGTGTTGTAACAATAAAAGATATTCCTGTTGCCATAGATAATTGCGCAGGAAAAATAACCGCTACTACTTCAAATTCATTGACCTACGATAAAGCAGGTGAGTACATTATACAGTGGTTGTATGATGATGGCAACGGAAATACAGCCAGGCAGGTGCAGAAGGTAATTGTAAAGCGATCAGAGAAATTAACACCGGTATTAGAATCATTGCCAGGTATAACCGGGCAGTGTTCCGCTACTATAACCGATATTCCTGAAGCTTCGCAAAATTGCGGCGGATTTATTAAAGGCAAAACTACTGCCCCGCTCACTTATACAAAGCAAGGCACTTATAGTGTATTATGGATATACGACGATGGTAAAGGACAGACCGCTGAGCAAACGCAGATGGTGACTGTAAAAGATACAGAAGCTCCTATACCCATGGTAAAAGCATTAACCGATATAACCGGTGGATGCCGACTGAAGATTACATCTATACCCAAGGCCAAAGATAATTGTGCAGGTGAAATTGTGGCTACAACCCGGGATGCATTGGAATATTCAAAACCGGGAGAATATATTATTAACTGGAAATATAGCGATGGTAACGGTAACACTTCAACGCAGCAACAAAAAATAATACTGAAATCTGATGGGGCAAGGTTATCACCGGTTGCATCCTCTTTACCAGATATATACGCCGGTTGCACTGCCACTGTAACTGAAATTCCCCAGGCGGTTAGAGATTGTGGTGGTTTTATAAAAAGCAAAAAACAAAGATGCGCTTACCTATAACACACAGGGTGTACATACCATTACCTGGACGTATGAAGATGGTAACGGGCATAGTATACAACAGCAGCAAAAAATAATCATAAAAGATACCACGGCGCCCGTGCCTGTTGTAAAAGAGCTGCCGGATATTTCGGGAGAATGCAGTATTGCTGTAAATAGCACACCGGAAGCGATAGATAATTGCGGTGGAAAAATAAAAGCTACTACTGCCAGTCCGCTGGTATATAAGAAAAATGGTGAGTATATTATTACATGGAAATATGAAGATGGCAACGGCAACACCACAACGCAAAATCAAAAAATAATACTTCGGTCATCGCCAGGCTCACTGGATCCGTCTATTAATACACTGCCTGATATTGAAGGCACCTGCGCTGTTACTATTTTTATAAAACCTACGGCGAAAGATCGTTGCAGCGGAACCATTGTTGGTATCACGGCTGATCCATTATATTATGGTGAGCCTGGTGAATATATTGTTCATTGGAAGTTTGCCGGCAGCAACGATACGATTATGCAGGAGCAAAAAGTGATTGTAAAAAGTATTGCCGCGGATGTAGCCGTATTTCCCAATCCATCTACTAATCATTTTACCATTTCTTTTAAAAGCTGCAAAAGAGAGGAGCGTGTAAGCTTTATTGTTTTTGATGTATTAGGAAGAGCACTTGAAACAAAAGAGGTAAACGCTAATTGGCCTATAACATTTGGAACAACCTATTCAACCGGTACCTATTTTATACAAATAAAACAGGGCAAAGAAATCATAATCAAAAAAATCATCAAATTAAAATAATAGATAAAAACGGGAAAACTACCCTTAAAGGCAGACGCCTACTATAATTTTTAAATGGTGATCAGGTAAGATGGTAACAGAGACTTATTTACAAAACAGGGGTAGCAATTTGAGTAAACGAGGTATATAGTGTTACATCGCGGTCGTTACCAAACGCATTATCATTTTTAAACATGCAGATACAATATTTTTCGCTGCCGATGGATTTTAGAAAAGTGATCAACCGGGAAGAACATCCCAGGGTATCGCTGCAGCAATCCGTTATACAACATCTGCACCTCTTAATTACAACCGCATTTGGAGAATTCCCTGGTGATGAAGCTTTTGGTTGCGGTATATGGGATTACGATTTTGATAATATTACCAGTGCGCATAAACTAAAGGAAATCATCAGGCAGTCATTGGTTAAGGCGATACAGGAAAAAGAAAAAAGATTAACAGGTGTAAAGGTTGACCTTTTTATTATACAGGAAGATGTACCAGGAAGTTCAGGGGCGCACAGCATCAAGAAAAAGATCAACATTACAGTTACGGGTACACTGCAACTAACCAACGAAAAGCTCTATTTCCAGGATAGCTTTTATGTGGGACCACTATCTTATTAATTCATTATGCAGGAATCAAGAGAACATATCAAAGCACGCATGCTTAAGAATGCCGCCCGGGCATGGGGATATGCGGAAACTGAACCGGAGAGCAATTTCGATCCATTGGTTTCTATGCTGCTTACAGCCTGTTCCATTGAGCTGGAAAAAATTTCCGGAGAAATACAGGGCTCGCGTTCACGCGTACTCGAAAGGTTAGTGCAGTTGTTATCTCCTGATGCGTTTACCGGTCCACTACCTGCTCATGCAATAGGGCATGCCGTGCCTGTAGATAGATCGCTCACTGTAACTGAGCATGAACAATATTATATCTCCAGGAAATTGCCTGGTTTGTCAGAAAGCGATGAACCACAATCAAAAGATATTTTCTTTTCACCTTCGGCATCCTTCAGGCTCAACAGGGCTTCAATACGTTTTATAGCAACCGGCAATACCCTGTACAGGATAAACAGTGGTATTACCAAAGAAATGGTGGGGCAGGCAGAAGCAGGAAAGAGTTTACCCGATAGCAGTTTATGGCTTGCCATTGATGAGCCTGGCATTTCACTGAGTGGTAGTCTTTTTTATTTTGACTTACGCAATGAGGCTGGCAGACAATTATTTTATCATCAATTACCCAAAGCAACATGGTATTGGAACGAAGCAGCTATTGATCATACAGCGGGTTATGGAGATCATTTTATCAGCGGTGAACAGGTTGATCTTAAAAATATGCTGAACCGCGAAGATGATGCGAGCGGTAAAATAAAAAAGCAGGTAAATGCTTTTTATAAACCTTTTTTTATAACACTCAAAGATAGCAGTGATCTTACTGCCGGTGAAGACAATGGACTATTGTGGAGCATGATCAATGAAGTGTTTGCTAATAAGGCAGCGCAGACGTTATTGCAGATGCAGCCCATGCGTTGGATCTGTATTGATTTTCCTCAAACTGTATCTAACAATATGTTGCACGATGTAGTGTGTGTGATGAACAGTTTCCCTGTGTTTAACCGGAGACTCCACGATCTTACTTATCGTTTGCAGGAAATTGTAAATATTATTCCATTGCAAACGGAAGATATTTTTCTCGACCTGGAAGAAGTAAGCAATGATGAAGGGAAAGTTTTGAACACACGTTCTTTTTCCAATAGCGATGATGAAACTTTTGGCATATTGTTGCGCAATGGCGGTGTAGGCCGTTTTGATGAGCGCGATGCAGGCGCCATTGTTAATTATGTGGTGCAGTTACTTCGTGAGGAAAGTGTTTCCTTTTCATCGTTGGGAAATGAGTTTATGAACCGGGAAATGAAACAGGTACAACAGATCATTAACCGGCTGGAACAAAGGTTATTTACAGAACGGCAAACGAAGGAGCAGCTGCCATACCTGATGGTTCGTAACAATGATAAAACACCATGGCAGAATTTATTTCTGCGTTACTGGAGTACCTGTGGTGTGGAAGGCAACCAGATAAAGGCCGGCAACCCATTACGTTTATATAAAGGTGCCAACATTCAAAACAACCAGGTAATATTAGTTACTACTACCCAGGGTGGCAGAAACAAGTTGGGCACCACGGAAAGTATACTGGCATATAAAAGCGCTCTGTTATCGAAAGACAGGTTAATTACAACTGAAGATATAAAGACTTTTTGCCATTACCAGCTTGGCAGCCGCGTGCATAAAGTTGATGTGCAGAAAGGGATAATGATACATCCGGATCAACAGAAAGGATTTGCAAAAACACTGGATGTAAAAATTGCCATTGAACGCAAAGCATACGAAACGATGAAGGAAAAAGGAGAGGTGGCTTTCTGGACAGATAATCTTACCATTATGCTTGAAGAAAAGTCGGTAACATTATTCCCTTACCGGGTTTTTATAGAGCAGACAGCATAAATCATTTATACTATGCAGCATTATGAACTCCTGGAAATAATCCAACAGGAAATGCAGAAATCAGGGGGCGACATCAAAGCGGAGTCACAACTCCTCCAATGCATGGATAAGGGTTTGCTGCATGATGATTTTATGATCAATTGCGATCATATTTTCAGAAGGGGATATAGAAAAGATGTGATATCGGCAGGAATAGATGAAAGTAAAAATCAACACATTCTGCAACTGCATCTTTCACGAAGTGGTTTATATGATCACTTGCCTGAAGGGCTTTTCTTCCAGCAGAGCCAGCAAAAAAGCCGGTTAACTACTGTAGCCGACATGACTACAGATTACAAATACAATAAACAAAAAGAAGAAGATATACGGTTGTTCTTTCAGCCTTTTGAGCACGACTTTTTTTTGCAGCGCATCCACGTTGAACGAGAAGAAAATGATTTGCTGCAAGGGTTGCAGTCTGGTTTGCTGACAGAATATTTTAACCGGTTTTGGGAATTGCCGAAAACTATTCCTCCGGTATTGGCAGGTAAACTTATTTTACTGTTGCCTTATGCATATAAGATTGCGGGAGATTTTGAGCTTACCGCGCAATGCCTTACGCAGTTGTTGAATGAAGAAGTAAAGATCATTCAGAAGATACTACAAACTACCAGTGCGGATATGTTAGCGCCTACTCCCGGTCTAGGCGAAGCCCGGGTAGGCATGGATATGATTTGTGGAGAAACATTCTGGGATGGAGATCCGGAAATTGAAATAACTGTAGGACCATTAATGCATTCGCAGGTTGCTGATTACCTGGAGGGAGGAAACAGGTTTACACTGATGGAAACATTCAACCGGTTTTTTATTCCTGCAGGTGTAGATGTAAAATTATCTGTACAACTACCGGTTGAAAAAATGAATATGCGGCTTTCGGAAGAACAATCTTCTGTATTAGGTTATTCCAGCGTGCTGGGATAATATAACAACAATAATATCTGTGGAAATAATAGCATTATCGAATATCTGAAACCGCCAATATGGAAAAAATGATTTCTGATGAAGTAACCAAATATCTTATAGTGCTGGGTGGAGCAGCAGTTGGGTTATATATTATTATTACAAAACTCATCACAAAGGTTAAAGGGGCGTACAAGCCCTTTCAAAAACAAACCTTCCTTTACCTGTTGGTATCATTACTATTATTTGCATTAATTACAATCATAGCATATCCCGCTTTTGTTGAAAGACCCTTTGTTGCATTCATACTTCTGCAGGTTAGTTTTTTATTGCTGGGAACAATACATGCTTATTATATGCAGCACAAAATAAAATGGGTAACCGAAGGCGAAACATTTGTTCCCGAACTTTTATTTACTCTACTGGTAGCAGTATTAGGCGGCATAGCATTTATATTCATGTATCGGTTTGTAAATAAAAATGGTCTTGAGTTGATTATGGCTTGCAGTATTATGTTCTTTATTATTCCTTTCTTTTTTTACAATACTTTTTTAAAAGCCATAGCTCTGCCGCCCAAAATTTTAAAGGAGTGGTTTTACCCATTGCAGCAGGAAATAGATGATCCTGAGGAAAGTAAATTAAAAAATCTTTTGGTAATAAGTTTTGAATTCAAAAAACAATCGGGTGATT
Source organism: Agriterribacter sp. (assembly GCA_044223805.1). GTDB lineage: Bacteria > Bacteroidota > Bacteroidia > Chitinophagales > Chitinophagaceae > Agriterribacter. The sequence goes on along the minus strand of JBGALP010000132.1, from coordinate 7,130 downwards.
CAATCATTACCAACTTCCGTGCAAAAGCGCCGGTAGATATGGATTTTGGAGAGCTCTTTTATTACTTCATTAATGATTATAATGATAGACATCCTGATAGCAAAGTGCAGTTTGTAAATACTGAAGGTGAAGCCAACGGATGGATCTTTTACAAAAAGCCAAAATGGCACACGGTAATGACGAATTATATTGATGCCGATAAAACAGTTTTTAACAATCGCATCAGGGAGAATGATATTATTATTTGCTCACGTTCCTTAATATAAACAACTATGCAGGATAAACATTACTTACCGGTGAATTGGGTAGATGGAATGAAGATTAACAAATCTCATTTTATTGCCCAGGATAATGCTGCCGCTTACCAGTTGGCACAACACACAGCCTGCCTGGTTGATCAATTAAATTATGGATTATTGCCACCCGTAGGCGAAAGGAGTGGAGGTGTTAAATTATTTATCAGTACCGACAATCAGAAAAGAATACAGGTGCGCATTCAGCAATGCAGAGCTATTACCGCTGGTGGTTATTACATAGAATTTAATGAGGATACAGCTTTGTTGGGCAATAATCTTATTGCACCTGTGGTAAGTGAACCGGTTACCTTACGCGAACTAAAAACAAAAGCTTCTTCTTTTTATATCGTGCTTACTATTGATCCGTATAAACGTATTCCATATGGATCAGCCGATCCCGCGGAAATGCCTCCGCGCATTCCTTACACCATCCCATCTTTATCACTTGATATTATTCCTGTGGCTGAAGTGGTAAGAAATGTATTGGGACCAACACAAATACCCGTGGGAAAAATGACCGTAGAAGCACAACGTGTTTCGTTGGAAGAAGAATATATACCACCATGTACTTCTATCAGTAGTCACCCGGAGCTGCAGGAGATCCAGGCCGGACTGGAACAGTTTTACAGTAAAATGGAATTGTACGCATTGCAGGTCACGCAAAAGATCATACAAAAAAAGCAGTCGAACGATATGTCTGTTATTGTACAAAAGATTTGCGATAATATTTCATTGTTCACCGCTTCTCAATTATCAGAACTGAAATCAGTGGGTGTTGTACAGCGTCCTGTATATACTGTGAGCAGGGTAGCTGCTATGGCACGACTTATCAAAAATACGTTAGACTGTTACCTTGGAAGTGGCAAGGAAGAACTGGTAAATTATTTTACGGAATGGTGCAATATAGGACAGGGAGAGCTGGAAGCTACCATCGCCGAACTTTCTACACTGCAATATGACCATCTTGATATTAATGATGCGATTGGCAAAGTAGCACAGTTTACAAAAACCATTTCGAGATTATTTTACCAGTTAGCAAAACTGGAGTATATAGGCAAACGCAGGGAGGCAGGCATTTTTGTAAAAGAAGAAGTGGTAAAAAATGGACAGGAAGCGCCGGTGCAGCGAAGAAGAAGTTTTTTGGCGGATTAACAGCGATAACAAATTATACTGAAATAAAAATTGATTTATGAGCATACAAAAAGTATTGAACAGCCGGGAAAGAACACAGGCTTTTTTAAAATTCCTGCTCTTCTTCTTTATAACCATCATATTAATAGTTACGGCAGTGTTCTTCAATTTCAGGGTGCCATTAAAAGATAATAAAAGCCTGCGCGAAAGAATAGCCATCCAGCGCCAGGAAGAGATGAACCAGGAAAAATTTGCTGAGAATATGGATAAAGCATTGCTGTATCTCGACTCTCTTGACAGGGATAAAAAAAACACGGAAAGCATAGACATATTGCTGAAAGGAAAAATAGCAGATCTTTCTATTCTTCAGCAAAAGGCTTTTACCCCTTACGGAAGAATGAATAAAATGATTGTGGAGAAAATGATCGAATTAAAAAATCAAAAGCTCCAATTGTTTAAGCTTACAGATAAAGCCAACGCAATGGTTGAAATGGAGCAGAAATTACAATATGCTGAAGCGCAGTTGGTAGAGAAACAAAAGGAACTGGACGCATTGAGAAAGAGCGCGGGTTTTTAATTGTTCGGTTTAAGCGTAGGTTATGCATGTTTTTAAGTGCTTGATATGGTTATATGCAATGGTGTTTTTGGGCCATACATTGTGCGCGCAGGAAGATAGCCTTACACGCAGAGCCACTACACTTTTTGATGATCTTCCTATAGATGATGCGGCTTTGCGTTCTGTTTTATTGCCTCACGAAATAGCTCGGCAAAAAATTGAAGAAAATATTTATGTAAGAACTGTTGTTAACAAAAGAGCGTGTTATGCAGGAGAACCTCTTTTGGTATCATATGAATTATATACCTGTTTGCAAAGCACCAGCATGCTGTTATCGCAGCCGGTTTTACCTGGGTTGATCGCGCATTCTATGCAGGTAAATAATGAAGAAGTGAGATACAAAAAACATAACGGCAAGCAATGCCGGCTATACCGCATGTTGCAATACCAGGCTATTCCTTATCAGGAGGGTGAAATTTTTATTGAACCCGTATCAGTACAAAATACTGTTTCATATACAGATGCAGATGGTACTAAAAAGGAATATAAAGGATCTGTTACAGGTGAGGAAGTAAAAATAAATGTGAATGCCATGCCCTCGGAAAATAAGCCGCCATTATATTCCGGTGCCGTTGGAACTTTTACTATATCATCACCGGTATATACTTTTAAATGTGGAGCAGGTGAGCAACATACACTGACAATAATAATAGAAGGCGCAGGTAGTTTCGATGATATTGAGCTGCCGGCAATTTCGTGGCCAATCGGCGTAGAACATTTTACGCCTAAAGACAGAAGTGAGATTGATTACAATGTGTTTCCGGCATCAGGAAGAAAAGTATTTGAGATTCCTTTTGTATGTAAAAATGCAGGCTCATTTAATATGCCGGCAATTGCTTTTTCTTTTTTTGATCCTGTGCAAAAGCAATATAAAACAGTGCAAACGCAACCTATAGCGATAGTGGTGAAACCTGATGAGATAGCACCTAAACAAATTCCATCAGGCAATGAACGGCTAACCCCATTTTTCTATTTTTTATCTGTGTTGTTGATATGTGGTGTAATTGCACTGATCATTTTTTTGAAAAGATCAAAACAAACAATGGCAGAGCAGAATACGAAATCTGATGACACTCACTTGAAGGAAATAGATATATTGGAAGCCATTGCATTGATTGAATATACTTACACTGGAAGAGAAGGTATTAAACAGGTGAAACAATTATTGCTGAGTTATCTCAATGATAGAACAGAAAATACCAATGCCTTAAAAACGGTGCAGGCTTCAACAGGTCTGCAACAGTTGATAGACGAATGTAACCTGTTGTTGTATGCACCTGCTGTTGCGGACGATACGGTATACAAAAATTTTATAAAAGAATGCAGTTCATGGCTGAGCCGGATGACAATGCATCCTGCCTGACAATAGTTTAAAAAACTTTAAAGCAATTATATGACACGCGACGAAGCGCTCTTTTTCCTGGAATTGCCAGGCACAGTTTCTGTATATGAAATAAAACAGCGGCTGTGTGAAAAACTTGCCTATTATGAAAACATGAGTGAAAATGCACCAAGCGATTTTCTGCGCAGGTTAAATGCCCGCCATGTAATAAAAGTGCAGGATATTCAACAAGAGTTCCCTGAATGGGATCCATCCAGGCAGGAGTTGAGTGTTGAGTTCCCGGTAGACGAGGCTGATGAAGCATTTGCGAAGGCTGAAGAAGATGCAGGGCCTTTAACTATTCCCATTATAGTAGGGCCGGGAGGCAAATTGAGCGGGATGCAAAAAAAACAATTGATTGATCCTCCGGGCTGGTTGATCCGGCATACAGAAAATCAATCTTCCAAAACGTTTACTTTGGCAAGAGGAAAAAATTATATAGGCAGAAAGGCTGATCCTTTATTACAATCTTTTCTGGTTATAGAAGATGATACCTTTATCAGTAAAGTGCACGCGGTAATATCAGTTGAAGAAAATAATGATGTGACTGAATTTTTTTTAATGGATACACCCGCTTCAAACGGTGGAAAAGCAAGCAGTAATGGTACTTATCTTAATGGTAATTCAAACCGCATATCGGAGAAAATAAAATTATTTGAAAACGACACAATACAGGTTGGCATTACCAAACTGATCCTAAAGGTGAACAATAATAAAATACAGGAAATTGTGCAGGAAGTAAAGCGCAGCAAGTTTATGCATACGGTTGTTTTCAACAAGCCTTAGTTTGTATCTGTTGCGTTTATTTTCTGTTACTCACATTAATTCAGGTGTTGCTGCATTATTTCCTGTAACTGCTTAAGCGGAACAACACCAGATTGCCGCCACAACATTTTGCCAGCTTTAAAAAGAATAAGCGTGGGTACGCCTTGTACCTGGTAGGCTGATGCCGCGGCGGGATTTTTATCCACGTCAATTTTTATTATCGTCATATTATCTCCAACAGAAGCCTTAAGTTGCTCGAGTGTAGGTGCCAATACCTTGCATGGACCACACCATGTAGCAAAAAAATCAACCAATACCGGTTTATCTCCATTAATCAATTCTCCGAATGTTGCCATAGTTTATCATTTAAATATAAGACAATATAAAAACATGCCATAGTGTACGCTTCAGGTTATTATTGAAACAGGGCAAGAAACTGGTCTTTATAAGCCGGTGAGAGCTCTACTTCTGCACCATCATTTAACACTATATAACCACCCGCGCTTTTATGATAGGATTTCACACAATGAATATTGATAACATGCGATTTATGCACGCGTACAAATGGAAACGGAAGAATATCTGTGAAATGTTTTAAAAAACGGCAAACCATTTTTTTGCTACCATCTTTTAAATATACATCAGTAAAATTACCATTGCCTTTTAACCGCACAATGTCTTCCATCTTTACCACTTCAAATCCATCTACTGTGGGGAGTATAACCTGCTGCTTTTCCGGTTTCGGCTCTTTTGAATTTTCTACTATTACCTGGTTGCGATTGATAAGCTGTTGCTGTTGTAACTGTTGCTGTACTTTATTTACTGCTACAATTAACTCTTCAATACTGATAGGTTTAAGCAGGTAATAAGCGGCACTTTGGTTTAACGCTTTAAGCGAATATTCTGAGAAAGCTGTTACAAAGATGGTTTCAAAATGCAGATCCTGGCATCCATCCAACACATCAAAAGCATTCCCAAATGGCATCTCTACATCAAGAAAAACCAACTGCGGTTTGAGTGTATGTAATACTTCAATAGCTTCTTTAGCATGTTGAGCGCTGCCGGTTATTTTCACCTGTGGACAAAACTTTTGAATATAACTTTCAAGGGCTGCCCTTGCGGCATCCTCATCTTCTACAATTACAGCATTTATTTTTTGTGACAGCATTATTTTTTTGTCATTATAGGTATACTTATTTCAACACGTGTTCCGGTGTTGTCGTCATCTTTTATTTCTTGTATATTAATAGTGATATTGGTTTTATAGATTTCGTTCAACAGTTTTATTCTTTCTCTTGTATTCTTAACGCCTCTCGATTCGTACTGTTTTTGATTTGCCGTTTTCAACAATTGGCTTTTGGTAATACCAATACCATCATCAATAATGCTTACTGTTATTTGTTGAGCTTTCTTTGAAAAATTCAATTTTAATTGCCCTTTGTTTGCTTTATACCTCAATCCATGCCATACAGCATTTTCCAGGTGCGGTTGAATAAGCATATTAGGTATTAATGTTAATTCAGTATCTATATTGTCTGCAACAGTTATAGAATAATCAAATTTTGTTATAAATCGTTGATGTTCCAGTTCAAGATATTTCTTCAGTTGTTCAATCTCAACGCTTAAAGGCACAAGATCTTTGCTGGAGTTTTCCATTACATTACGCATAAGGCTACTATAGGCCGTAAGAAATTTATTAGCTTCTAACTCATTACTTTCAGCAATGTATTGGTTTACACTATTAAGACTATTGAAAATAAAATGCGGATTCATTTCTCTACGTAAGGACTGTAATGCTATTTTTTTATTTTTTATCCTTATGGCATTCAATGCCCGTACTATAAAGAATAGAAGTAGCAGCATAACAACAACTGATGCTGTTAAAAAATAATTGAATCTTGTTTTCTTATTCATCAATTCATTTTGCAGTTTTTTTTCTTTCTCTAGCTCCTTTATACGATCTTCTGTAACTTCAAATAGCTTTACATCAATCAATGAACTATCTTTTTTGATGATAGCATCAAGATTGCTGAGATAGTTTTTATAAACAAGCAAACTCTGATCATTTTGTTTTTGCTTTTCATAAAACCTGGCTAAAAGCAGAGCACTTTCTTTCGATTTGATGGTACTGCCACTTTTCACCGACAAATCAAGCGCCTCTTTTAGTCTCAACTCTGCCAGATCTATTTTATGATATTGCTCATAAAGATTAGATAATTGTTGTAATTGAATAATCTGTTGTTCTGTATCATGTTCATTCCTTGCATTTGATAATACTTTTTCTGATAAGGCAATGGCACTATCCAATTGGTTGTTGGAGGCGTATAATTCCGCCATTTTATTGCTCAATGTTACTACCTCTTTGGGATTGGGGCTGATATCAATCGCTTTTTTAATGTTGCTTAATGCTCCGGCTGAGTTTTTCTGTAATACCTGAGATGCAGCCACCTGTTTGTAAGCATTGGCAGCTTCATCTTTTTTTCCTTCTTTTTCAAAAATGAGTGCATTATCCTGCGCATAACCCTCCTGCGTTTTAGGATTAACAGTACGCAAGCGATTAGCATCATTTGAGTTTACTCTTTCTAAAAAACTATCTTTCGATTTTCCTGCGGCCGATTCATAATTTTTAATGGCTGATTTATATTTCTCCTGTAATTCCTGCACTTTCGCCAGGTTACGGATTACTGTAGCAAGATTATCTTCTTTATTTAACCGGGTATAAATATCTTTTGCCTTTATAAGATATTCTTCCGCTTTTGCCAGGTCACCTTTGTCGATTAGTTCATTCGCGAGTATTTCGTATTGACCGGCTGTCTTTGCATCATCATTTGTTCTGAGTGATTTGCTTACATCTTCTGCGGCCTTTTTAACTTTTGACGAACTCGTTTTTTTGTGGGTACGCGACAATGAGTCCTGCGCTATTGTCTGTGCACCCAGGCAT
>JBGALP010000131.1:0-14451 GCA_044223805.1 Agriterribacter sp. | reverse complement strand
AATGTATCCTTTGGTGAAAGCAGGCGCAGTAAAAACTTTTTCGTCGTTAAAATTTATTTCGAGGTCTTCGTAATCAGATAAACCCTCATCAACATTAGTGCTGAGTTTTTTATTACCTATAATATCAAACTGGGCTGACCCTAATTTAGCTGTAAGCTTCTTTATTACTGCAACAGCAAATGTAGGAGCGTGGGCATACCGTTCATCTATATCCAGCTGTGCGCCATTTACAAACAGGTGAACTTCGTTTTCAAATGGTGCAACCTGGTTGTTTTCGTGAAAGCTCAATACTTCTTCAAACAGAGGCAATACAAATGCGATTATATCATCTGTGGCGTACATCCCACTGTCAAAAGCCGTTTCCAAAAAAGTGGCGAAGGGTATATTTGTATTTTCCATTTAGTAAAGGAATATTATAAAGTATTACTCGTAAATCTGTTCGCTCTCGTTTTCCTTGATGCCGTAATAGGCACTAAGCGAATTTTCTTTGTATTGCTTTAATTTTTTTTCACTTAAAATCATTTCCTTCTTAATGATGTTATCAAATATTTCTTTAAGAGCTACCTCTTCGGCAAATTGAAACGCCCAACCGGAAGGAACAATATCAAGTTCGGGATCTACCAGCGAAAAATCGAGCAATAAATAGCATAAATATTCTTTAATGCTTTTGTCTGATTGCTCTATGGTTTCTTTTAAAGCATTAGTAAGCACAATGTTCTCTTCCATTTTAAAATCAGGAAAAAACTGCTTTGCCTGCGATAGTATAAGGGCTGTTTGCATCCAGCGTGGCTTTAAGAAAAGCTCCAAAAATGTTCTTGTCAGTTTTGATAAGTCCTGCTGCTGAAAAATATCAAGATGGTCAATTGTGGCATTAGCTATGATCATTTTTGTTATGCGCTCATCAGCATTGCTGTTATCATCGCGCCAGATCTGTAAACTTTTCGCCCTTATAAAATTTTCCGGGTGAGATATTCCAGTAGTGGTAAATCCTTTTTCATTATCAAATATTTCATCTGCCTGTTTAATGTAGCTATCGGCATTCACCTGATCAAGTCCGGTAGATATTTTTACAAGCGAACTAATAACAGGGTCAATATTATTTAATACTTTAAAAGCACCTCTGTCGCAAAAAATTTCTGTATACAACCTAAAGCGCCTTGCAGTTTCGTAGTAAGAAGGTTCACTATTAAAATTATTAGCAATAGAAGTAATAATCCTGTCGGCAACCTCTATATCGTAATTGAGCATGGTATACAATTTAACATGACTCAACTCGTGAGCTAGTACTGCTAACAACTCATCGTCGCTCAGGAGTTTAATGATACCGCCGCTAAAAACAATATGCGCTTCATTTTCGAGGTAAACAATACTGGCGTTCAGCTCATCGGTATACTGTGCCTGGTAAACGGTTACGGGAAGATCACCTAAGTCCAGTTGATTTTTTGCGAAGGCAAGCTTGCTATAAATTGCTGTATCATTTTCTGGTGAAAATTTATAGGTGTTTTTCAGGAGCTCAGTTTTAAACTGTTGCAGCTGCCCTTCTTTATTTTTGGCCTGTGCAAAATATTGCCAGGTTTTTATTTGTTGTTTGAAATGGGTGGCTACTTTTTGATGATAAGGAAGGGCGTTTAACATATATATGGTAATAAACTTATTGGTGGTATATAAAAATAAATTATTTTTTAATGGAAGATTACTGTGCAAAAAGGTTGCACAGTGACCGAAGAACTTTGAGGTATTAAAAATAATAGTTTTAAAGCTAAACAAAAATTAAGCACATGGGGTTATCCTTCGGCAATTGTTGCAAGGCTTTTAAATCCCTTTAGATAGACTTAGACAAACACTAAATGAATTAAAAATGGCAAAGTTAAAATTAACAGGAAAAGAATTGAGAGCTATCGGTTACCCGGAAAGTCCGGTGATAAGCATAGCTATGAATGTGATGCAGAAACATTATAAACATGAAGCGAAGGAGGATGTGATGGAGCTATTGAAAAAAATACTGGCAACACCGGTAGAGTATGAAAAAGACGCTGTGCTGGGATTGATTGCACAGCAGTTAATACCTAAGCCAGAAACGGAAGGAGCGGAAATTTCGCTGAACCAAATTGGAATACAGTTTAATGTATTTGGACAGGAACATATTGAAGAAGGGGCTATGCACCAGATGTACCAGGCGGCAAAATTACCTGTAAGCATTGCAGGCGCATTAATGCCTGATGCTCATAGCGGGTATGGCTTACCGATAGGTGGTGTGCTGGCAACAGATAATGCCGTTATCCCTTATGGTGTAGGTGTGGATATCGGTTGCCGTATGTGCTTGAGTGTATTCGATATTAATCCGAAAGAATTGACTGACAAAGAATCTTTCTTTGCAAGAGAACTGGGTGAAGCCACTTTGTTTGGAAGCGGAGCGCAGTTTGATCGTGCAGCAGATGATGAAGTAATGGATAATGAATTGTTTTATCAATTGCCATTATTAAAAAATCTGCACGGTCGTGCGTGGAAACAATTGGGAACTTCCGGTTCAGGAAATCATTTTGCGGAGTTTGGTGTGATTGAGATTGCAGAAAAGGATGCTGTATTAGGTATTGATGCAGGAATGTATGTAGGATTTCTTACGCATTCCGGTTCAAGGGCGTTGGGAGCCAATATCGCCAATCACTACACGAAGATTGCCATCAGCAAAAGGCGCTTACCACAAGAAGCTAAAAACCTTGCTTGGTTATCGCTGGATGAAGAAGCGGGTATTGAATACTGGAATGCAATGAACCTTGCAGGCGACTATGCATCCGCATGCCATCATGTAATACATGCCAAGATTGCAAAGCAATTAGGACGTAAAGCCATAAAGATGGTTGAGAACCACCACAACTTTGCATGGAAAGAACAGTGGGAAGGAAAGGATGTGATTGTTCATCGTAAAGGCGCTACACCTGCTGGTAAAGATGTACTGGGAATTATACCAGGTTCAATGACAGCAGATGGTTTTATTGTAAAGGGTAAAGGAATATCTGCTTCCGTAAATTCAGCTTCCCACGGTGCAGGACGTAAAATGAGCCGTACAAGGGCTATCGCTTCTGTTACCGATAAACAGTTTAAAGACGAGTTGAAAAAGTTCGGCATCAAACTGTTGGGTGGCGGATTAGACGAATCTCCTTTTGCTTACAAGGATATTGAGGTGGTAATGCAATCGCAAAAAGCACTGGTAGATATCTTAGGAAGGTTCACACCAAAAATTGTAAAGATGGATGGAGCCAAGCATAAAAGCTGGGGGAAGAAAGGAAGAGAAGATGTGGTAGGTGAATAACTCTTTATAAATATCGGCCGGTAGCTTTTAACAAAAAGATGCCGGCCGATTCTATTTTAAAATAACAGTAACCAAAGTTTTAAATAAAAGTAAATTGCAAATAGTAATACTTACTGTATGCGGTTGCTTATATTTTTTTTATTGTTGGTTACAGCTACCATTCATGGGCATGCTCAAAACGCAAAAACATATCTTGTACGTGCAGGCGAGTCTCCTGATATGATTTTACCGCAGGAGGCTAAATATTTTTTCCCCGCATTTACAGAAGGAACTGTTTTTATGAAAGACAAAAGTTCATCGAGGCAACGCCTTAACTATAGCAAACTCCTGGACGAAATGCAGTTTTTAACCGTTACAGGTGATACGCTGGCAATTGCCAATGCCGACCTGGTGGAGCATATTGTTATAGATACCTTTTCATTTTACTTTCATAAAGGATACCTGAGAAAAGTTGCGCAGGAAAAAGAATATGTACTTGCTGCAAGGGAACTGATGATACAGATACCACAAGGCAAGGAAATTGGGTATGGCGCTTCAATTGCTACGGGTTCAATAACCAATTATGCCAGAATTACTACTGGTGATGGTAAACAATACGCTTTAACGGTAAAAAAAGATGTACTCTTTACTACCGCAAGAGCATTCTTTATTGGCGACCGGTATAACCACTTTAACAGGGCAGATAAGAAAGGATTTGCTGATATGTTTCCCCGTAAAAGAGATGCGATAGCTTCGTTTATCAAAAATGAAAAGCCGAACCTGAACGATGCCGGAGATATTGAAAAACTATTCCGGTTTTGTACCAAAGAACCTGGTTGAACCACAAAGACACAGCGACATAAAGTTTCACAAGAGGGTCGGCACCGTAGGTCAGACCCTTACACAACGGTCTTCCGGTTCGCGTGCCGACCGCAACAAAAAAGCCACGCTGAAAATCAGCATGGCTCAATATTTTGAAATCATGTCAGAGGTTATTTTTGTCTTACGGTTTTATAAGATACTGACGATTTCGGTTCTTAAGGTTTGGTTGTTTCAAGGTTTGGATAGATAGTTGTGCATTTTCAAGTTGGTTTCAGCTTTTTCAGGATAATTGGTTTGGATTATTTTCAGGTATTGGATTGATCTTTGGTAATTCAATGGATTTACTGGATTGTTTGAACGGATCTGGATTGTAGCTAATGAACGGTTTTTCTAAGGACTTGCTGGTTTTCGTTGGATGTGGACTTTCTCAGGGATTTGGGTTTTTCTAAGTGCCGGTTTTCAGTGGATGTGGATATATGTCGTTGTTGACAGTACAAAATTACTTGCAAACACGGGCTTTGAAACAATTCGACAGGGAGGAAGATGCTTCGATTTTCGGGAGAATACGTTCGATGAGAATTTTTGAACCACAATGTGTGCCTAAGGCACGGAGAGGGCACAAAGAGTTTTGTTTGAAGTTTATTGTTTTCGCTGCTCGCTGCTCCTTTTACGTCCTTGCGTGAAAAGCTGATCACTGAAAGCTAATGACTGAAAGCATATAGCTTTCCCTTCATCAGCACTATCCAATCAAATCAAACAATTCCAATGCAGTTTACTGCAAGCGTAGCCCTAGTATTATTATTTCCACTCGTACAATCACTTTGGTTCTTGGCATTGTAACAAGCAGTAAAATGCCGATGGCTGTGTCTTTCAAAATACTAATAAAAGCCATTTGGCGCATTGCAGGATCACCCTGGCTCCTGCCAGTTAGGAAAAGTGAATTAATAATACAAACAGCAATAATAAAGCCGCCGCGAGAATATAACCCGCGAAAGCTACATAACGATTGAGCATAAACGCTAGGCCGACGAGAGATAAATGCCACCAACTACATATGCAACAATTCCTCGAAGATGAAAGAGGAACCATTACCAACGTGCCATCGGGGTTTTAAGTGCATTATACCGAAAACAATAAGTACAATCGCTAAAAGCCATACATTATACATTGAATCATATAGTGTATCATAAAGAAGCTTTAGTGCTATTAAGTTACTTCATTATTTAATAAACACATATTATATTTTTCAAACGGTCTTCAAAATAATAGCGACCAAAATAGCAGGTTAGTTTAATTGGGCAGCCCAGGCAATGGCGTTAGTAAATAAAGTAGTAAAGGCTTGTTTGAAAAAGTAACGGAGAATGCCCCATAAATATATACATTTCTACCGGGAAATTTTGAATTAGACCAGATAACAGGATGATCTCCATTTTTATATCCGTAACAGGACTATAGCTGGATTCATTAACTGGTAGTAACGTGCACTCCGGGTCTGGAGGCACCTCATAGGTGTACCACTCCTCTTTTTCTATAGTAAATATTTTGGGTAAATTTTTGTCTATCGGGTGTGTCGATATCTTCAATCTGCACATCTGCTTGCTTAAAAGTGGCTATATAATTTTTGTATTGCACATCGCCCATGAAGCTGTTGAAACCATATTTATCTATATACATCAAAATCCTTGTGCTCTAAATGGGTTGTCCCAAACCAATCAACCGCCCCATCCTTCTTCCATATACTTAATGAATGCTTTCGCTTTCTTTCCAACCGCCAGCGCAATCAACTGCTAAAGGTAATAATTTTTAGAAAACCATCTATACATCCTGTTTTGGTAATATAATCAATAGTAAGGTTTTCTTTAATGAAGCCAGGGTTGCGCAGCATTTGTAAACTCAAGATGATGTCCTCTGTTTTCAAAAAGAACAACTATACGAAAAGTAGCATTAGATTTATTTTTTTGCGTGGTTTGGGTTAAGCCATATGCGCTACATAACAGTAGAAAGCATAGTGCAATTATCTTTTTCATGGTGAAACAAATAAGTTGGGAGTGAAGATAGGGGGAAAAGTAACAAACGTACTATCAGGCTTTCCCATATGTATCTAACATCTTTTTTAAATCAACAAGCGTGTTGATGTCTTCAGGTGTTTTATCTCTTCGCCAGCGATTTATGCGGGGAAACCGTAAAGCTACACCCGATTTATGCCTGTTGCTGGCAGCTATTCCTTCAAAAGCAATTTCAAATACCAGCTCTGGTTTTACCGTGCGCACAGGTCCAAATTTTTCTAATGAGTTTCTTTTTACAAATGCATCTACCTGTGCAAATTCTTTATCTGTTAACCCTGAGTAAGCCTTGGTAAAAGTAACCAACTTATCGCCATCTTTAACCGCAAAAGTGTAATCTGTATACAGGTTACTGCGCCGCCCATGTCCTTTTTGTGCATATATCATTACAGCGTCAATCACCAGCGGATCAATTTTCCACTTCCACCAATCGCCTACTTTTCTACCTACCTGGTAGGCAGATGATTTTCTTTTCAACATAATACCTTCTGCACCCACGTCTCGTGAGCTCTGTCGTATTTGCGTCAAATGTTCCCAGGTGGAGAAATTAATAACAGGCGAAATCAATAATACAGGATGAGCAATAGCGGTCACCGCTGTTTCAAGCAACGCCCTTCTCTTTTCCAAAGGCTGCTCACGAATGTCAACGCCATTGTGCTCAAGTATATCGTATGCAAAAAAAGCAATGGGTGCTTCCTGCAGATTTTTTTTGGTAATATTCTTTCTCCCTATACGGGTTTGCAGTAAAGCAAAAGGCAATGGCTTTTTATCAACGCTTGGTATTATTTCTCCATCCAGCACCATTCCTTCAGACAGTACATCTTTTAACGCATGATATTCAGGAAATTTTTCAGTCATTAATTCTTCTCCGCGGCTCCATATAAAAATCTCTCCGTTTCTTTTAATCATTTGTCCTCTTATACCATCCCATTTCCATTCTGCCTGCCATTCATTTTCATTTCCCAAAGTGGCAGGTTCTGCGTCTAATGCATATGCCAGGTAAAAAGGATATGGCTTGGAGAAATCAACAGCGGTTGATGTTTCACTCAGCAATGCTGTAAAAGATGTAGTAAAAGGATTCCAATTGCCGCTAATGCGATGTGCGATAATGCTTGAAGAAAGATGGACTGTTTTAGAAAGCGCATTCACAATCATCTTTTGTGAAATACCTATTCTGAAATTTCCGGTAAGTAATTTATTAAAAACAAACCGTTCGTCTTTGCTCATCTGCATCCAGGTATGGATAACAAACTCTTTTTTTGTCTTCTCATCTTCTTTTTCTATTTCCACCAATTTTTGAATGATTGATGATAAAGAGCCACCGCCGGATTGTTCATTTGCTTCGGGCAACAGCAGCGCTATGCTTTCCGCAAGGTCGCCAACGGTATGATAACATTCTTCAAAAAGCCATGCCGGAAGGTTTGCTATTTCCATACACCATAATTGCAAAAAGCCTGAGCTGATAATACGCCTTGGCCTTCTACCACTAAACAAAGCAATTACCCAAACCTTATCTGCATCATCTGCAGTTGCAAAATATTGCGATAAAGCTTCCAGCTTTTCATTTGTTTTTGTGCTGGTTCCCAATTGAACAATTAAACCTGCAAATGCTTTCATTTAGTTTTCTTCTGCTGTATTTATTTCACTCTCCTGTTCAGTGGTAGTAGAGGCCTTCTCCTGTTCTTCTTCCTCACCACCGTATTCAGTTTTTACTTCATCGGCCTCAATACCATTTTCATTTAGATATCTGCTGAACGCTGACTGAAATCCATGTGTTACAAAAACTTTTTGCGCGCCTGTAGCTTTTACTGCCGACAACAATCCATCCCAATCAGCATGATCACTCAAAGCGAAGCCGGCATCTGCATTTCTTCTTCTCACGTTGCCGCGTACCTGCATCCACCCACTGCACACGCCTACACTATAGGGATTAAATTTTTTCATCCACGGCGTGCCATCTGCACTTGGTGGCGCAATCACTACACTCTTTTTTAATTCTTCTTTTGTTGTATCAGGTGTTATTCTTTTTATATCAGGCAATTGCCAACCGGCGTTCACTAATGTTTCATGCACATTGTAAACTGCCCCGTGCGCAAAAATGTTATCTGTCAGTTCATGAATACACGGCAATACTCTTTGTGCTTTCCCCAAACTATAGGCTATAATTACTGGTGTTTTACCTGCATCATGACTTTGCTTTATCCAGCCCGTAATATGCTGAAATATTTTGCTTTGCGGTTTCCAGGTGTATATGGGTAACCCAAAAGTAGATTCAGAAATAAATGTGTTGCAACGTACAGGTTCAAACGCACCGCTAATGCCATCGTTTTCTGTCTTGTAATCGCCGCTTATTACCCATACTTCATCATTATATTCAACCCTCACCTGCGATGAACCAATAATATGACCTGCGGGATGTAAAGAAACCTTTACGCTATTGATAGTTACCGATTCATTCCACTCCAAAGACTGAACGCTTATATCGCCCAATCTGAGTTTTAATAATGGCGTTGTATAATGATGGCATAAGTAAGCGGAGCTACCAGTTCGCGCATGATCACTATGGGCATGGGTAATAACTGCTTTATCAACCGGACGCCAGGGATCAATATAAAAATTTCCTTGCCGGCAATACAATCCACTTTCTGTAAATTCAATCAACCGCATATTGATAGTAATTTAAGAAAATAATATGCCGTAAAGGGTTTATGTTTACAGCGCAGTGAAATATTGCAACTCACTAACGTTGTTGTTGCTTTTACGCCCCATCAAAAAATACATATGAACCAAGTAATTGACTTACAGATCCGCTCCTTACAGCATGTAGGTATACCGGTAGTTGATATTAAGGCTTCAGAAGATTTTTATAAGAAGCTTGGTTTTACAAACGTAATGCAGGCTGTTTTTAAACACAAAGAAGAAGAAGGTACCTGTGTGATGATGAAACGGGGAGAAATTATAATAGAGTTATACCAGATGCCAGCAACGGAGTTACAGGCAATAGCGGCGCGCCCGGATGGGCATGTAGACCATATTGCTTTTGATGTGCCTGATATTGACCAGGCTTTCCTTACATTAAAAACAGCAGGATTTGCAATAATAGAAGACGCCCCTGTTTTTCTTCAATTCTGGAAAAAGGGCTGCAGGTATTTTAATATTCTTGGACCCAATAACGAAAGGCTGGAGTTTAACCAGGTTTTGTAAAGGGTCGGCTTGAATATTTTGGCAAACTACTGTTTACAGTTAAGCTTAGTTCTTATTGTTGATAAAAACAAAAGGCTTAAGTTCTGTTTGAAACATAACCTGTACAAGATACTTCTGCTCGCTGTGGATCTTGTAACGGTTCATATCAATTACTTCGTTTACCCTGCAAAATGTATCTGCAGATTCTACATTGTACAACAATTCATTTAATTGTTCTACTTCTAACTCGATGGCCTGGTTGCTCATGGATTCGTCTTTCAACAAAACAAGCAAATCACGATTGGATGCTTTCATAATAATAGGATTTGAACTTTCTAAATATCGAAAAAAATTAAGATCATTTTTAGAATCCCACCATTCCCTTTTTACTGGGACAACCACAACCTCTTTTGCCGTGACTACCTTTGAATATTCCACAACTGGCAGTCATCATAACAATCATTATCAGCACCAGCACAATTTTATAGCTTCTCTTAATCATTGTCATAATTAGTATAAATTTAAACTATTTTCAGTTCTGATTATTGTAGTACGAACTATGTTTTTGAATACATTAATGGTACTACTAATGTAAGCACAAAACAGGGAATGAGAAATGTTAAAATATTGGTTGCTCCTTTGGACTGGGGTTTAGGACATACTACCCGGTGCATACCCATTATAAATGAATTAATCAGAAGTGATTGCGAAGTTTGGATTGCGGCAAATGGAGCCGGATTGGCTTTATTACGCAAAGAATTTCCATTTTTAAACTTCTTTGATTTAAAGGGTTACGGCGTATTTTATCATAGAATAAAATATATGCTGAAATGGAAAATATTTTCGCAGATTCCCCGCATTAAAGCTGCTATTAGGTATGAAAACCGGTGGTTAAAGCAAATTACAGAAACGCACCACTTTGATGCGGTTATCAGTGATAACCGTTTTGGCTTATATCATCCCAATATTTTCTCTGTTTTTATTACACATCAGTTGCATATACAATCGGCTTCCGGCAAATGGATAGACAGGATATTGCAAAAAATTAATTACCGCTACATAAACCGTTTTAATGAATGCTGGGTGCCCGACTTTGACAATGCGGTAAATTTAAGCGGAGCACTTTCGCATGGTGAGGATCTTCCGGAAAACCTGTATTATATCGGCCCATTATCAAGGTTTAAAAAAATAGAAGTTGCCGCTAAATATGACCTGCTGGTTATTTTATCGGGACCGGAGCCGAACAGAACTATTTGGGAACAATCTTTATTAGATCAATTATCTGTTTACAAAGGGAAAGCTCTTTTAATACGTGGTTTACCAGGCGTATGTGAGTGCGAAGCCCCGCCTGGTTCGGCTACAGTAGAAATAATTAATCATCTATCATCAGAGGAACTCAATCTTGCTATAGCTCATTCTAACCGGGTGGTTTGCCGGAGTGGTTATTCTTCCGTGATGGACCTGGCAGCATTAAATAAAAAAGCAATATTGGTACCTACTCCCGGTCAGCCGGAGCAGGAATACCTGGCAAAGTACCTTAAGCAACAACAGTTGTTTTATACCACCACCCAGCATAATTTTTCAATTATGGAAAGCATTGCGGAGGCAGAAAGTTTTCCTGTACGGTTGAATACCATGCAACAAGAAGAAGGGGATTATAAGAACAGGATAAAAGCCCTGATAACAATTATTCAACAGAAAAGATCACAAAAGCTCCACGGCGCGTTTTAAATCTTCTGGCGTGTCAATGCCAACGCCTTTATAGTCAACCTTGGTCATACGCAGTGGAATACCATATTCTAAAAAGCGAAGGCATTCAATTTTTTCCGCGTCTTCCAGCGGAGTAAGCGGCCACTTTGTGAATTCAATAAGTGTATCTTTTTTGAAGGCGTATATACCAATATGTTCATAATGTTCAACAGGGATGGCTTCGTTGCGCGGGTAGGGAATAACGCTCCTGCTGAATAATAATGAATTCATGTTTTTATCAGTAACCACTTTTACCACATTAGGGTTTTCTATCAAATCCTTTTCTTTCAACAACCGCATCATGGAACCCACCTTTACGCTTTCATCTTTAAAAAGAGCAATCAGTTGCTGTAATGGCTTTTGTTTTACAAAAGGGGTGTCGCCCTGCACATTCACTACCAGGTCCACATCCATATCTGCCACAGCCTCCGCAATACGGTCACTCCCACATTCATGTTCTTTTTTGCTCATAATGGCTTTTCCGCCATGCGATGTTATTTCTTCAAAAATAATATCACTGTCAGTTACTACATATACGGCATCAAACAGCCCCGTGGCAACAGTATTATCATGTGTATGAAGGATTACGGTTTTATCTCCAAGCATTTTCATGAGCTTGCCTGGAAAACGGGATGCCGCATAACGGGCAGGAATCATAGCAACGGTCTTCATGATATTTTTTTTCAAAGATAGGTGAGGATTAATAATCTGTTTTAATGGTTTTGTCGAACGGTATCCGAAACTGGTATCCTATATCTTCATCATTCTTTCCTTCCAGCACATCTAATCCATATTTCAGTTTCCGCGGATCTTCGTAAGCAAAGGTGCCGAATATCCTATCCCACAGCGAAAAAATATTGGCATAATTGGTATCGGTAAACGGGCGCTTAAAGTGATGATGTACCTTATGCATGTTAGGCGAAACAAATATCCAGCTTATCGGTCTATCTAACCATACCGGCATGCGAATGTTAGCATGATTGAAATGGGTGAACAATCCCGCAACACTTCTGTATAAGAAATAATAACCTATAGGTATTCCTAACAACAATACGCCTATAATAGTAGAGGTTTCCCTGAAAAGCCATTCACCAGGGTGATGGCGGGTTCCGGTTGTTACGTCAACCTTGGTATCGCTATGATGGACCATGTGAAATTTCCACATCCATTTTATTTTATGCATTATATAATGCGGCGCATATTGTCCAAAAAAGTCAAGCAGAAACAGGGCGAGAATAATTTTGGCCCATTCCGGAATATGAAAAAGGTATAGCAACCCAAAATGCTGCTGCTCAACCCAGGCACATATTTTAATGGTGGTGAATCCAAAGATCACGTTAAGGATAATAGTACATGCAAGAAAAACAAGGTTTACCCCTGCATGTTTATATCTTTTAAAAGAAAAAGCAAACAGTGGATAATATCCTTCAATCAACCAGAAAAAAATCATTCCCCCCATCAGGATCAGGATGCGCTGACCACTTGATATATGCTCCCAGTAGTCAAGAAAGGCATTCATATGCAAGATTATACTGAAAAGTTACGAAGATTTTACGAGGAAGATATAAGGAAAAGGGTATAAGCTACGCGTAATTTCCTGAAGCTTTAATCTAAAACTATTACGCTGATTTTTGCTATTCTTTAATTCAAACTAAGATTGTTCCCTTTCTTCATCAAAATTAACCAGCAGCTCCCGGGCTTTGGTTGCTTCCGCTTCAGGCACATTTAATTTAATGCCTCCTATAGCGTTGCTAAGAAATGGGTTAATTGTAGCAGTATATTCATCCACTAAAAAACAATGTACGTCTTCGGCCTGTAGCTTGCCCAACATGATATTGGCATCAATATAATTATCAAAACTTCTTATGGTAACAAACCGCATACTACTGGTTTAACATCAAAGGCATAGCCAACATTAACACCTCTTCATTTTCCTCTTTTTCAACAGGCAATATAATACCTGCCTTGGTAGGTGTTGACAATTCCAGCACTACTTCGCTGCTGCCACTTGCATTAAGGAGCTCAATTAAGAATTTGGCATTAAAAGCTATTTGTATATCCTCGCCTTCGTAGCGGCAGGTCATTCTTTCATTGCCTTCAAAGCTGAAGTCAATATCCTGTGCCGCCAGTTGCAGCTCTGCGCCGCTAATAGTAAGCGCTACCTGGTTGGTGCTTTTATTACTGAAAACACTTACCCTTCTTAACGCATTCTGAAAGTCAGCACGACTCACCGTCATTTTATACGGATTTTCTACCGGAATAACCACCTTATAATCCGGGAACCTGGCGTCAATTAAGCGACAAACCAGTTCAGTAGTGCCATGCTCAATAAAAAGATGATTGCTGTTATAGGAGATCTTCAGTTCATCGTCATTATCAGGAAGTGCCGATTTAAGCAGATTCAACGGTTTTTTGGGAACGATAAACGAGTCTTTCTGCGGGCAGCTTACATCTGTTTTGCGGTAGCGCACCAGGCGATGGGCATCTGTGGCCACAAAGGTTATACCTTTGCTGTCGAGCTCAAAAAATACACCCGTCATAGCGGGACGCAAGTCATCGTTACTCACCGCAAAAAGGGTTTTATTAATCGCAGTTACCAAAGCGCCGGAACTCATAGTAAACATATTAGTATCCTTGGCGGCAGGCTCTTTAGGAAAATTATCAGGATTTTCGCCCATCACCTTGTACTTACCATTATCGCTGGTAATTTCTACGCCAAAGCTTTTGTCTATTGTAAAAGTAAGAGGCTGATCGGGCAGGTTTTTTAAAGAATCCATCAGGATTTTTGCGGGAATACAAATTCTTCCGCTATCCCTGGCTTCTATATCAATATGAATTTTCATTACCGTTTCCAGGTCAGTAGCCACCACAGTCAGCTTATTCTTTTCAATTTCAAACAAAAAATCTTCCAGTATGGGCAATACCGTATTAGAACTGATAACACCACTAATATGCTGCAACTGCTTTAGCAAGGCTGATGAGGAAACGATAAACTTCATAATACCTGTAAAAATTTGAATTAGGCAAATATAGAATTAAGGGAATAAAACTACCCTTATTTTTTGTAAGAATATCAACCAACAATCCACTTATCACCGTGAAAAGTGAGCCGATAAATGTGAAAAGGTTCACCCATTCAGTGGCATAACCCAAACGCATATCTTTAATAAAGCGCAGCTATAAAACCTTCCCGATCAAGGCAAGTAAACCATCTGTCGGGATTATATTTGTTCTGAAATGATACAACGTAAGAAACTTTCTCCGGAGCAAACCTTCGAAAAAATAAAATACTATTGCGCTTACCAGGAGCGTAGCCATAGTGAAGTAATGGAAAAACTGTATGCC
>JBGALP010000130.1:0-12929 GCA_044223805.1 Agriterribacter sp. | reverse complement strand
TCAATCATTTGCGATAACCGAAATGCATGCAGATGAGTCAGCCGCAACGCTTTCTTTATTATATGAATATAAAGCAGAAGATCCCGGTTATCCATTTGTGTATGATTGTGTAGTAAAGTATATTTTCACAAAAAAAAATACCCTTACTGTTATCACGCACATACAAAATAAAAGCACCTCAGCAATGCCCATTGCAGATGGGTGGCATCCTTATTTTACTTTCAAGGGAGATGTGGATCGCCTGATATTACAATTTCAGGCGGAAGAAATGCTGGAGTTTGTAAACCTTATTCCTTCAGGTAATATATTACCCCATACCGGTTTTACGCAACCTGCTGTAATAGGCAGCACTGCGTTAGATAATTCTTTCGTGCTGAACTTCAATAAACCGCAGCCTATGTGTGTGTTGCGCGATCCGAAAACCAAATGGCAAATCGAAATCTCACCCGATCAATCCTATCCTTATCTACAAATTTATATACCACCGCACCGGCAGAGTATTGCCATAGAAAATTTAAGTGCGCCACCAGATGCTTTTAACAATGGCATAGGATTAATCACACTCCAACCTGGTGAGTCAACGGATTTTACCACCAGTTTCGCCGTAAAAAGATATTAAGATTAAACTCTCACGTATATTTTCTTTTTATCCATCCAGTAACCTACCATCCAACATATAAGCATATAGCAAAGCGCGAAAAGTAAAGAACCAAAAGCGCCCGGAAGTATTTTTTGAAATATAGCATTATTAATACTGTTGAATAAAGAAGTTTTAGGGCCTGTTTTAACCGTAAAAAGTATTATGGCAAGTATTTCTGAAAGCAGGTAAATAAATAATGGATTTTTACCAAACACCTGGAAGAAATAGGTGCCTTTAGTAATACGCTTTATTTCAACAACAAAAATCAGGATACCGAGGATAATGCAATCGAGCCCAACGGTATAAAGCACAAAGGGGCTGGTCCATAATTTTTTGTTTATGGGGAATACAAAATCCCAGAAATAAGCAATACACAACGAAGCAAAACCCGCTATCATAAGCCTGGTAACGGTTTCAAAGTTATTTCCATTTTTTTGAATAAACACACCGGCGTAATAGCCTGCCACAACATTTACAATTGCGGGCATTGTACTCAAAAATCCTTCCGGATCAAAAGCCACGCCTTCGCCATGATATAAATGACTTTCTCCAAACAATATTACATCCAGTTTATGACCTGCATTTCCGGTCATACTATAATCTCCGCCCACATATAATATGATCCAGTAACCAATTAAAAAAATGGCGCTTAAAATCCAGACCGTTTTTCTTGATAAAAAATGAATCATTAGTGCAGCAAAACAATATGCTAAAGCAATGCGCTGTAATACACCTAATATACGTGTATCGCGGATTGGAAAAAATTCATAACCTCCTCCTTTTACTTCTCTGAAAAAGGGAAACCAATACATTAAATATCCTAACAGGAAAATAATAGCAGTGCGTTTAAAAATTTTTCCGAGCACGCTGCTGTTTCCCTGAAGTTTATACTTGGGCATAGAAAAACTCATAGCATTACCCACTACAAAAAGAAAAGTAGGAAAAACGAGATCAGTTGGCGTAAAACCATGCCATGCTGCATGGTTCAATGGAGCAAAAGGAACAGCCCCGGTTCCCGGAGTATTTACTATGATCATAAAGCAAATAGTCATGCCTCTTAAAACATCAAGAGCCAGAAAACGGGGAACGCCAGGTTTGGTCATAATTGAAAGGGTTGTTATACTTTAATATATATTTTCTTTTTATTGAGCCACCATGCAATACTCCAGAATATAATAATGTGAAATACAGCATAAGCCAGCGACCCATTCATATTGCCGAGGGCAGGAACAAAAATATGGTCATACATCCAGCCTCCCAAGCCTTTAACTACAGGTTTACCATCTTTTATACCGTCGGTTATGCGCACCAGTCCATACAATCTTACCCACACACCACTTAACACAAAAATGAACAGAGGGTTTTTGCCAAACACATCAAAGAATCTACTCCATAATCCCTTTTGTCCTTTTATTTCCAGCACATATATTAAAGTTGATAAAAGCATTATGCCAATACCCGTTGTATAAATTACAAAAGAGCTTGTCCAGATTTTTTTGTTGATGGGAAAAACCATATCCCAACAAAAACCTGTAAAAACCAATATTGCTGCAACTACAAAAAGATTAGCAACAATTATATAGAGGTTATTTTCCTGGGTGGCGGTATTAGTAATAGATAGTTTTCGCTTTTGAAGAATATAATCACTTGCCAGGTATCCGAGTATTACCTGTGTTATAGCTGGCAAAGTACTTAATAACCCTTCAGGATCAAAAGCAACTCCTTCTCCATGATACATATGCGTTTCACCCAGGATGGCTTTATCTATTACGGTTCCAAACCAGCCTTGCAAACTGTAAGGATCAGCCGTATCTCCCCATAATAAACACATCGCCCAGTAAAGCAGCAGTAGCAATATACCTGCTATAAAAGCTTTTGCTGGTTTTGCGTAATAAATAATTACACTGGCAAAAAAATAACAAAGCGCTATTCTTTGAAGTACACCCAGAATACGTAAATGCGCAAAATCTTTCATCACCAGGCTTCCTTCTTCATTGTATTTTACAAAAGGAAACCAATTGAGGAGGAGACCAATAAAAAAAATCAATACTGCTCTTTTGGTTGTTTTCTTCCAGAAAAGACCACCACCCTCTTGTTGCAGTTTGGGCATAGTAAAAGCCATTGCATTGCCAACCGCAAATAAAAAAAATGGAAATACCAGGTCTGTTGGGGTACAGCCGTGCCACCGGGCATGGTCCAGCGGAGCGTATACATAGCTCCAGCTTCCTGGATTGTTTACCAGTATCATAAAAGCTACTGTTGCTCCCCTAAAGATGTCTAAAGGATAAAATCTTTGTTTCAAGAAGAATATTGTAAAGGATTAAAGATACAATTTGGAACTAAAAAATCATCAGGCAGGTAACAATCAAGCCGTTAATGGGATATGAACAGGAAGCGCACTAAATAAAGGTAAACCTGTACAGCAAAATTTTGCATATTGTTAAGACAGCGATCCGGAATTTTCCCTGAAATTTGTTCTCAGAAACAATGGCATTGTAATTGCAATTTTAATTTGTATATTACGTTTAAAACACAGCCAGGAGTTCTTTAGAAATAATTAACAAAACGCGATAAACTTTTTAATGTTTTTTGCGTCTTAATATAAAGAGATTTAAAACAGTCAATTTTCTCATAAGCAGTTAGTTTTGGTTGCGGCCTCTATTTCTATAGAGGCCAATTTTTTTTATATACCTGCTTGTTTTCTATTCCCAATGCTTACAATAAGCCAGCCCAATGCAGAACCGGCTACATCTGCCAAAATATCTCCTACTTCAAAATCACGGTTTACAACAAAATATTTCTGGTAATATTCCATACCTATACCGTAGGTACAAGACAGAAAAAAAACGAGGAAAAAAATTCCCGCCAGTGTCTTAAAACTGCCCTTATTTTTAAAGTAGGTACTCCACAACCAAACCTGTCCTCCAAAAAGAACAGTATGAATGATTTTGTCGAGATGGGGAATTCCTGGTCCTGGAGGTAAATCTTTGCCTGGGATTATAAGTAATATAAAAATAACTAACGACCAGGCTGATGCCGGCCATATAGTATGCAACGTCTTTTTTATCATAACTAACCTACAACCTTTGAATAGGCTTCAGAAGTTAATAAACCGTTTACATCAGCAGGATTATCTACTTTAACTTTAATCATCCAACCCTCACCATAGGGATCGCTGTTCACCAATTCCGGTTGGTTGTTCAGTTCAGGGTTAACTTCAATAATAGTCCCTGTAACAGGTAAAAATAAATCGCTTACTGTTTTTACCGCTTCAACGCTTCCAAAAACAGCGTTTGCGCCAAGATGCTGGTTTAGTGTTTCTATTTCAACGTACACTATATCACCCAATTCACTTTGGGCAAATTCTGTAATGCCAATAATAGCTATATCGCCTTCAATACGTACCCACTCATGATCTTTTGTATAATGCAGGTTGTCGGGAAAATTCATAATACAATATTTAGTGCTGCAAAGATTACAAAAAGCATTTGAATAAAATGCGGCGGAAGGCCGAATAAACTTTTAAGGAAAGACTTTTTATGATGAAGACCTTTTTATTAATCGTGCTTTTATAATGTGTAAATCTTTAAAGGGTCTGTTTTCAAGTCTGCGGTTTACAGGAACAGCGGCTATGCTATCTACTATTTCAATACCTTTTACCACTTCACCAAAAACAGTATAATTACCATCTAAATGAGGTACACCTCCTGTTGTTCTGTATACAACTCTATATTCTTCAGGAATTTTTCTGCCGTTTAAGCGGTAAACTTCTATAGAATCCAGGGCGGCATCAGATAATATTTTTCCTTGCGTTATATAAAACTGGCAAGCGCTGCTGGCTTTTTGCGGATTTTTGTCATCTCCTTCCCTGGCTGCTGCAATAACTCCTTTTCTATGAAATAATGTTGTGTTGAACTCTGCTGGAATAGTATATCCAAGATCGCCGTCGCCTAATAATTTGGTTGAATCTGCTGTTTTACTATCGGGATCACCTGCCTGAATCATAAAATGCTGGATGACCCGGTGAAAAAGAATGCCATCATAATAATGTTGTTTTACCAGCTTTAAAAAATTATTGCGATGCAGCGGAGTAATATCTGATAGCCGGATAATCATCACCCCTTTATCGGTGATCATTTCTACATCTTTTGTAATATCCTTTTTTCTTACTCCTTCCGCAATTTTTGGATTACAGGAAATAAGCAAAGAGACGGTATATAGCAGGCAAATTACCAAACACTTGTACATACTCAAACTTATTCTATAAAATTATTCTTGCTGAAATAGAGTAAAATATGATCTTTCATGAAATTTTCCTGCTCAATCATATTCATTACCGGTAAAGCTTTCAACTGTTTATAGTGCGGCCATCCGTCTTCGTCTACTTTCTCTAATTCGTAATAGCCGCTTTGTGCGAACAACGAACAAACGGCAACGTGCATCAAATCCTGTTTTTGTTCTTTTGTAAATTTGGCCCGAAGCTCACCAAACTCCTGTACCCCAATTAGAAATAAGATAGTTTCCATATCGGGCTTTTTATCAAACCGCTCTACCAGTTTGGCTTCCAGAGTCCACCATCGTACCTGTAAATCACTTTCCATATTATTCATATCGCAAAAATAAGGTTTCAATTCTTTTAAGTTTTTTGTTATTCCTTTAATAACAAGATTATGTTTATTCATAATTTTTATAGTATAAGCTAACAATTACCTTTGCGTGAAATTTTTTTAGGATGCTACAGGTACATTTTATAAGGCAAAATATAAGTTTGGTAAAAGAAAGGCTGGCGTTAAAACATTTTACCAATCTTGATTTGGTGGATGCTATTGTGGCTTTAGACGACGAAAGAAAAAAACTGCAATTAGATTTCGATACCATTCAGGCACAGTCAAATAGTAGCTCCAAACTAATTGGTCAGCATATGGCTAAGGGCGAAAAAGAAGAAGCGGAAAAATTAAAACAATTAGTAGCAGGTAATAAACTGCAAATAAACAGTATTAGCGAAAAGCTGGCTGAAACAGAAAATAAATTGCAGGAAGAACTCATCAAATTACCTAACCTGCCTTCAGAAAAAGTGCCTGCCGGTAAAACACCGGAAGATAATGTGGTAGTGAGAGAAGGCGGCGCAAAACCCCAACTTCCTATAAATGCCCAGCCGCATTGGGACCTGATAAAAAAATATGACCTGGTTGATTTTGAAACCGGCGCTAAAATTACCGGCAGTGGCTTTCCATTATATAAAGGGAGAGGAGCAAAATTGCAAAGAGCTTTAATTCAATACTTTCTTGATTACAATACGGCTGCGGGCTATACAGAATATCTTCCTCCATTCATGGTAAATGAAGCATCTGCTTACGGTACTGGCCAGCTGCCTGATAAAGAAGGCCAGATGTATTACATGCCCGCGGATAATTTTTACATGATTCCTACGTCTGAAGTGCCGGTGACCAATATATACAGGGATGAAATTGTAAAGGGAGAATCGTTGCCAATCAGGATGACCGCTTATTCTCCTTGCTTTAGAAGAGAAGCAGGAAGCTTTGGTAAAGATGTGCGCGGTTTGAACAGGGTGCATCAATTTGAAAAAGTAGAGATAGTACAACTGGTAGATCCCGCAAAGAGTTATGATGCATTGGAAGAAATGGTGAACCACGTTGAACAGCTTGTTAATACACTGCAGTTACCTTACCGAATTTTAAAATTGTGTGGTGGTGATATGAGTTTTACATCCGCTCTTACTTATGATTTTGAAGTATATAGCGCAGCACAGGAACGCTGGCTGGAGGTAAGCTCTGTTAGCAACTTTGAAGCGTACCAGGCCAACCGCGCAAAAATCAGGTATAAAGATGATAAGGGGAAAAATCAGTTGGTACATACCTTAAATGGAAGTTCATTGGCTTTGCCACGTATATTAGCGTGCCTGCTGGAGAATAATCAAACGGATAGTGGAATAGTGTTGCCCGAAATATTACATCAGTATTTTGGTGCGAAAGAAATAAAATAATCCCGAAGGTGCTGCAAATGGTTTTGACTAACAAACCACGGCGGAATAATAAAAGTGAGCTTTTAAGGCTCACTTTTATTTTACTGGTAAGATGATTAACTGCCTACCGCTTCTTCTTTTGTAAGCCCCAATGCACGTGCTGCTCTTTCCCGGGTTTGCCTGCACAGCAATTCATCTTCGGCTAATGATTTATTGTAAGAAGGGATCATTTCCTCCAGCTTTTGTTGCCATTCGGTTGTCTTCATTTTTTCAGGAAAACAACGTTTTAATAAATCAACCATAATGGAAACAGCGGTTGATGCACCGGGTGAAGCGCCTAATAAAGCGGAAACACTACCATCGGCTGCACTCACTACCTCTGTACCAAACTCCAGTATGCCACCTTCGTCCTCATCCTTCTTAATTACCTGCACTCTTTGGCCTGCTACTTCAAGATCCCAATCTTCGCTTACCGCATTAGGGAAATATTCTTTCAAAGCTTCAATCCTGTCTTCAGCAGATTGACTTACCTGCTCTATCAGGTATTTGGTAAGCGGCATATTATGTATGCCCGCCATCATCATTGGCTTAATATTGCTGAATTTGATGGAAGAAGGAAGATCCCAGTACGAGCCATTCTTTAAAAACTTGGTAGAAAACCCTGCGTAAGGACCAAACAATAAAGATTTTTTGCCATCAATAACGCGGGTATCCAGATGAGGCACACTCATAGGCGGAGAACCTACAGCAGCCTTACCATATACCTTGGCGTTATGTTGCTCAATAACCTTTTGGTTGTTGCATATAAGCCATTGTCCGCTAACCGGGAAGCCGCCATAGCCTTTGCTTTCAGGAATATCTGATTTTTCAAGTAACGGAAGTGAACCGCCACCTGCTCCAATAAAAATAAATTTTGTGTTGATCTTTTTTTTCTTTCCTGTAGTAAGATTTTTTACTTCAATTTTCCATGAACCATTATCCTCTTGCTTCAAATCCTGCACTTCATGCGCAAGAAGCAATTTTACGTCAGGCTTATCAAAAAGAAACCTGAATAACTTGCGGGTTAATGATCCGAAGTTTACATCTGTACCAATATCCATGCGTGTGGCTGCTACTTTTTCCGAAGCCTCACGCCCCTGCATTACTAATGGCATCCACTGTTCAAGTGTAGAAGGATCATCTGTATATTGCATGCCCTCAAACAGATGATATTGTATCAATGTATCAAACCTCTTTTTAAGATAATCTACATTTTCTTCGCCATGTACAAAACTTACGTGTGGTATGGAACGAATAAAGTCCTGTGGCTGTTGTATATATTGTTGTTCTAAAAGATACGTCCAGAATTCCTGGCTCTGAATAAACTGGGCAGCTATTTTTATGGCTTTGCCGGCATCAATAGAACCATCTTCTTTTTCAGGTGTATAATTTAACTCACAAAAAGCGGAGTGACCTGTGCCCGCATTATTCCACGCATCAGAACTTTCCGCGGCAACGGTGTGTAAACGCTCAACTACGTGTATAGTAAGATCGGGTTGTAATTCCTTCAGCATTACTCCTAATGTAGCGCTCATTATTCCCGCCCCTATTAATACTACATCAGGATTATCTTCTTTTAAAACGGACTTGCTCATATTTAATTAGTTACTGTAAATAAATGATATCAAACAATAAGCAAACGTTGAAATGCAAATCAAACGGCGAAGCCTGGTAAAATATTATTTAATTAATAATATAATGGCCGGCAAAGGTACATGAGTTATGGAGCGAAGGGAATTTTTTTGTGCATTTTATTCAAAAAATTTCCCAATTAAGAAAATATCAATTTATCGTGATTGATATATAATCCACAATTGTAAGCTGTATCCTTTTATTTTAAAGGTATTTGAAGCAACAGTTAAAAAACAGCAACTTTTTTTAACAGATTGATACCTGTGCAATGGCATGTTTATTGAAAAAATATAAAGTATGTTTCAGATAGTGAGGTATGAAACCATATCTGATTTATTTCTTAATCAAAAAATATAATTATGAGACTTACAACTGAAAAATTTGAAATCATATCGGCCGGTAATGTGTATCAGGTAAGAGCCACAGAATATATTAACGGTAGTAATGAACTGCGCTATCGCGTAAGTTATAATAATAATCCAGTGTGCGTATTTGGATGGAACGATGATTTGAACCGTTTCGCTGTTATGCATGATAGCAGAAATCCATCTATTCATCCTGAAATAGAAAATGGTATCGCAAGAAAGCTTGAAAACATTCAGGCTATGAAACAGGCTGCGTAATTATTGTAAAAATTTCTAACAAGTACAAAAGAAAAAATTCATAAAGGTAAACACGAATTAAAACTTTAAATCGCTGTTCATATTAAGGATTATAAAAAGTGTGTTGTGAAAGCAGCGCACTTTTTTTATTAAAAAAACTTAACAGTATCTGGATAGTGATTTAGTATTTTTATGCCATGCCTGCAGTCGGTTCCTTTTTTAAAAGCAAAAACAATATTGCCACATTCATAGCCATTCTCTTTCATGCCACGGGGTTTTTGGGCATAGTTTGGGGTAATACTGCCCTGTTTGCCAGCCTTACAGCAATGAATATGTTGCTGATGTTTGGGCTTATATTATATACTCAGGGTATAGATCATTGGTCGTTTTATTTTTTTGTGTTGTTATGTGCGGCAACCGGTTATATTGTAGAATATGCTGGGGTACATACTGCAATTTTATTTGGCGACTACGCCTATGGCAACACACTTGGAATGCAGTACAGAAATATTCCTTTGATAATAGGAATAAACTGGTTTATAATAATGTATTGCTGTGGCATCAGTATATATACACTCACTGCATTGGTAAAAAAAAGACTTCTTCCAGAACAGCGATCTACATACGAAAAATGGAGTATCGCATCCTTAATTATTGACGGAGCGTTGTTAGCCACTTTTTTTGATTGGGTAATGGAGCCTGTTGCCGTGCGTTTGCATTTCTGGAAATGGAATACCGATGGCGAAATACCAATGTTGAATTATATTACATGGTTTGCGGTGAGTTGCTGTTTGCTTGCGGTGTTTAGTGCTTGTAAGTTTAAGAAGGCCAACAAATTTGTCATTCATCTGCTGTTAATACAATTCATGTTTTTTTTATTGTTGCGTACTTTTCTTTTATAATGAAGACATACGATTATATCATTATAGGCGCGGGTTGCGCAGGCTTAAGTTTGCTGATGCGTATAATAGACGCTGATGAGACTTGCAGCAAAAAAATACTTCTTATTGATAAAGCAGCGAAGAACAATAATGACCGCACCTGGTGTTTCTGGGAAAAAGATCGGGGCTATTTTGAAGATATTGTTTACCGGAAATGGAATAAACTCTTTTTTAAAAACGAGCATCTTACTAAACCGCTTGATATGGGCGGGTACGAATACAAGATGATAAGAGCCATTGATTTTTATAATTTTTGCTTTGAAAGAATCAGACTACTCAGCAATATTGAAATCAAATATGCGGATGTAACTGATGTTACTTTCAATAATCAGCAATATAGTATTCAAACAAAAGATGAGCTATTTACCACAAAAGCAAAACATGTTTTCAGCTCATTGATAAATGAACATAGTAGGACCAGTAATCACTGGTTATTATTACAACATTTTAAAGGATGGATAATTGAAACGAAGGAGGAGGTGTTCAATGCAAATGAAGCTATGTTCATGGATTTTAATATACCTCAACATCACGAAGCTGAGTTTGTGTACATGTTGCCGCTAAGTGAGCGTAAAGCTCTTGTTGAATATACCGTGTTCTCAAAAGAAATATTACCAGCACAGGAGTACGATATTCAACTCGAAAATTATATAACCCGGCAGTTGCACATAGAAAAACATCACATAGCAGAAACTGAATTTGGCATTATTCCTATGACCAATAAGAGGTTCTCTTTTTTTGAAAATGGAATTTATAATATAGGTTCTGCCGGAGGCCAAACCAAAGCATCCACGGGATACACTTTCCAGTTTATTCAAAAACAGGCTGCCTGTATCAGTAAGGCGCTTTCAACCGATAATGATATAAAAGATTGCGGTAATAACATATCGCGCTTTCATTTGTACGATAGTATATTGCTGAATGTATTGTGCCAACGTCGCATGAGGGGAAGTGATATTTTTTCCCGCTTATTTGCTGCTGTTCCTGCTTCGAGAATTTTTAAGTTCCTGGATAATGAAACTGGTTTTATGGACGAGTTGACTATATTGAAGAGCATGCCTGTTAAAACTTTTGGACTGGCAGCATTACGAGAAATCATAAAATAAATGACGCTGCCCGCTCATTGCTTACTTTTGCCCCATGACAATTGATAACGGTTACCTGGAAAATATTCTTTCCCGTTTAAAGATCAACGCATTAAACGAAATGCAGGTTGCAGCTTTTGAACTTATTGAAAATAATGACAACATCGTATTGCTCTCTGCAACCGGCTCAGGAAAAACGATTGCTTTTTTACTGCCGGTATTGTTGGCACTTAAGCCAGGGTTAAAGCATACGCAGGCGTTGGTAATAGCGCCTTCAAGAGAGTTAGCGCAACAAATAGAAACGGTATTCAAAAAAATGACATCCGACTTTAAAGTAACGAGTTGTTACGGTGGTCATTTAAGAGAAACAGAAGAAAACAATTTGATTGAAGCGCCTGCCTTGATAGTAGGTACACCTGGCAGATTAGGTGATCACATACGCAGAGGCAATATTACTGCTAACACCATTGAAACATTGATATTAGACGAGTTTGATAAATCAGTGGAATTAGGTTTCCAGGATGAGATGGCTTTTATAATAAGTGAGTTAACGGCAGTAAAAAAACGGATACTTACTTCTGCTACAGATACAGATGAAATTCCCCCCTTTATTGGACTTACCAATCCTGCTAAACTTAATTTTTTACCTGATGTTCCGCAGCCTCCTGAAAAGCTGGCTATAAAAACAGTAACGAGTCCGGCAAATGATAAAGTGGAGACGCTTTTTAAGCTGATCTGTTTTTTAGGCGATCGCTCCACTATTGTATTCTGCAATCATCGCGAAGCGGTAGAAAGAACCAGCACTTTATTAAAGGAAAAAGGCATTACGAATGTATTTTATCACGGAGCTATGGAACAACGCGACCGGGATGCGGCATTAAGCAAGTTCAGAAACGGGAGTGTGAATATACTTGTAACTACCGACCTTGCAGCCCGCGGGCTTGACATTCCAAACATCCGTTATATTGTACATTATCACCTGCCCCATACCGAAGACAGTTTTATACACAGAAATGGAAGAACTGCGCGTATGGATGCCAGTGGTACGGTTATTATTATACTATCGCCAGAAGAAAAGTTGCCTGCATATGTAACTGCTGAAGCAGAACAAAAAGCCGAAATGGACTACTCTTTTTATAGGCGCTGGTAAAAAGGACAAAGTAAATAAAATTGATATTGTAGGTTTTCTAAGCAAAAAAGGAGAATTGAAAAAAGAAGATATAGGACTGATTGATGTGAAGGATTTCTTTTCGTTTGTGGCCGTGCGTAAGTCAAAGGCAAGCCAGCTATTACATCTTATAAAAGATGAAAAAATAAAAAACAAGAAGGTGAAGATTGATGTTGCAAAATAGTTATGTGAAACGTGAGAAGATAAAGGTGAGCTGTTTCACATCTACCGTTTCACTTTTCACGTCATTTGCTTCTTGCTACTTTATACAACAAACCACCTAAAGCCGCGAAGAACAATACGCCCAATAATTCAAAAGCAAGCGGTCCACCAATCAGTTCGCTGATATTATGTTCGAGACTTAACTTGCTTAGCGCGTTGGCAATTGTGCCATTAACAGAAAGAATAGCTACAATTACACCGGCAATAGCGCCACCAGCTACCAATCCCGTAGCAAACAGGTTTCCTTTTCCTAAATCTTCTTCTTCAGATGCCACGTGTTCTCCCTTTCTTTTTTGCTGCCAATCCACAACACCCCTTATGAGCCCACCAGCAAATATAGGAAGTGTTGTAGCAAGCGGAAGATACAATCCTATAGCAAACGATAACGCCTTTATGCCACAGAGCTCAACAACAATGGCAATAAATACACCCACCAATATATATTGCCAATCAAGATCGTGAGATTGAATTCCTTTTATTATTGTAGCCATTAAAGTTCCTTGTGGCGCTGCATAGGTTTGACCTATTGCATGATGAATCCCCTCCTTCAACAACTCTGGAGAAGGCGTATCCAACACCTTTATGGTTAAGCCGATGGACAAAGAAGACACGATAGC
>JBGALP010000129.1:0-12978 GCA_044223805.1 Agriterribacter sp. | reverse complement strand
CGGCCCGCGAGTGGCAAAAGAAAACAATTTGGGCAAAACGGCAATGACCGCCGGCGAAGAAAAGGAATTGCCTTTATCAGAAGAATAAGTGTACATAATACTATCACCGATGCCATATATTAAATGAAGACGACCAGCATTATCTTTAGTCATGTTTGGCATTTGACCACTTGTTATTACAAAATCGGCTTTCGGAACAGCCTTCTTTTCATTGCAGGCAAGATGGGCACAAAGAAGAAATGTTATGGATAGGATTATTCTCATCTTATACTTTGTCTAATGGTTTACGTTTATTCCGTCCTACCTGCTTAAAATGGCTTGGCGTAAGACCGGTAACTTTTTTAAACTGTGAAGATAGGTGTGCCACACTGCTATAGCCCAATTTAAGGGAAATTTCGCTAAGGTTCAATTCGTCGTAAATAAGTAGCTCTTTTACCTTTTCGATCTTTTGATTGATGATGTATTTTTCAATCGTTACTCCTTCAACATCAGAAAACAAACTGCTTAAATAGGAATAGTCTTTATGCAATTTTTGAGAAAGAATTTCTGAAAAGTTATGCTGGTTGTCATCCGTA
Source organism: Agriterribacter sp. (assembly GCA_044223805.1). Taxonomy (GTDB): domain Bacteria; phylum Bacteroidota; class Bacteroidia; order Chitinophagales; family Chitinophagaceae; genus Agriterribacter. The sequence continues at coordinate 12,403 of JBGALP010000129.1, read as the reverse complement.
TTGTGGTGCACATGATTGATGATCGTATTCTTAATCTTTTCAATCAATTGCTTTTTGCTATTATCCAACAGTTCAAAACCAAGATCAGCTAAACTATTTCTAAACTGTTCAAGTTGTTGGATGGTCGGCTCTTTTAATAGTTCCACTTCCCCAAGCGTAATACTACAAGCTTCCATCTTTGATTGTTCTAACTCTTGTCTTACCACTAATATGCAGCGGTTACAGACCATGTTTTTTATATAGAGATGCATAATATAAAACTATTGACTAAACATTACCACTGTACACTGTTTTCTCTTTATCAAGTATTCGATGATAACCAATCAATTCTTAATAGGGAAAACTGACTTGTTATACACTATCTTCCGGCTTTGTTTCCAAAAGTAGTTTCATCAATCGTTCTTTAATTTCTTTTGGTAATTCGTAGCTTATTTTTAAAGAAAGTTCGTCACTTGCATCCACTTGCAATAAATAATATTCACTCAATGCCTTATTCTTAAAAAAGGCATTCAATTCAATCTCTAAATTTTCCAATTCACTTTGAAAGCTTTCTTTCCATCTATTCAGTTTTAAACCATCCATGTAATAGCTGTTTTAAACCATCATTCCTAAAATTACAAACAATAAAAAGCCGCCAAAGAAGACTGAGGTGTGCCAAACCATTTCTTTTTCTTCATGTGCCTCAATCAATAATTCTTCTGTTGCTCTTTTTTAAAACTAACTTTTTCCATGACTATTTAATTATGGTATTAATCAGTAGTCAGATGCTATCCAATTCAATGCCGTGTCTCTTTCGCTCAACTCGAAAAATTTGATTTCGGTTTTAATAAAAGGTTGCAGTATATCTGTTATCAAAGCCTGCCAATTCGTTTTACCTACCATCGCAATCTTTTCATAGCAATTGATATGTTGAACATCAAATTTCACGTCATCCCAAAAAGTTTTTATCTGCCGTCCTTCAACGTCTTCCATTTCAAAGAACAGTCTAACTTTTTTATATCGTCTTAATAGATTAATTAGTAAAGGTAGAAACTTTCCATAATCGTAATGGGTGAGGTTTCCGGCTGCCCTGGTGGCAATAATATTATCTTTTGTTTCTGCTAAGATTTGTAACATTCTCTTCTCTTTTATTACGTTTTTATATTTCAGCTTATTTAATAATAAGGTATTTAGCTAAGTTGAAAATAAATTAAGGCAATTGCCGATGCGGTCATTAATATTAAAGTCAGTACTCCTAATACGTTTGATAATTTCCCATTCGTGTAATTTCCCATTATTCTTTTATTATTTCCTATATGCAGTACAATGGCAATAATGATAGGTGAGGTTAACCCGTATAAAATAGCGGTGTACACCAATGCTTTTATAGCACTGACGCCTATGTAATTTAAAAGAAGCCCAAGTACTAAAGAAATTATTATAACAATATAGAATGGTTTAGCCTTATCGTACTTTTTGTTCAAATTTCCTTTCCAGCCAAATGTTTCTGATACAATATAGGAAAGCGAACCACTCAAAACAGGGATAGCTAAAAACCCTGTTCCAATAACGCCTATGGCAAAAAGAAAATAAGAAGCTTTACCGGCAACCGGCTCCAAAGCTTTTGCTGCCTGTTCTACTGTATCTATCTGCCGTATTCCGGCACCAAACAACGCTGTACCCGTAGCCAGAATGAGAAAGAACATGACTATGTTAGACAACAACATTCCAAAATTTACATCCAGTTGCATCTTTTGAATTAGTAATTTAATAAAATGTCTTTCTCTTATAACTGGTTTTTCAATGGAACCATTTTGCTTAATAAGTTTCCTTCTTGCTAAAATCAATTGCCTGGCGTGTTTGCTATCTTCTGCTTCCATCGTTACCTGCCAGAAAAAAAGGTAGGGTGAGATGGTAGTGCCCAGTATTGCCACAAGAATTCCAAAAAAGTCTTTATTCAACCGGATTGTGGGAATGAAGGTTGATTTTAATACACTCGTCCAGTCAGGATGTGTAAAAAACGGAACAGCGATATATAAAAGGAGTGTTAAACATAAATATTTTAAAACAGCAACTATCTTATTATAAGGTAAATACACAATTAGCACCAAAAGAATAACTGTAAAAACAACATTAAAAATTAGTGGACTAACAGATGGTAAAATCATGTTTGCCACAGCGCCCATCCCCGCAATATCAGCCCCGATATTTAATATAATGGCGGGGATACTAAAGACCATCATTAAATACAAAAGCGTCTTTGAATAATGTTTTTTTAAAGTAGTGGTTAAGCCAACAGAAGTTACCAATCCAATCCGGGCACACATTTCCTGAATGGCTGCCATTAACGGAAATGTTATCAATGCCATCCACAGCGTTGCTAATCCAAACCTTGCACCCGCCTGTGAGTAAGTTGCAATACCCCTTGCACCCGCCTGATGGATGTAATTAATCCTGGACCTAAGACCGTAAAGAACTTTTTAATTTTTGCTGAAAGGCTCTTTCCGTTGCTCATCTGATTTTTTTGAAGATTTATTTCGCTTAATGAATATTAATATCAAGTAAACGAGAACAATGAGTGGAGTGGCAGTAATAACAATGATATAAAAGAGGCTCTTGAAATGTGGATGTATTAGTCTATAAATATTTAAGGAAATGCAAACCGCCGTTAATGTCATTGCAATAAGATATAATACCCTTATTATTTTTATGATATTCATCCATTTATTACGCATTATACCATCCCTTTTCAACGTTTATTATTTTATTGCGGGTAATAACAAATTGCACATATAGCAATAAACTTGCTGGAATAAAAACCTTAAAATTGCTGATTTAAAAGAGCGGATAATTTTCTCCTGCTTCCCGCTAACCGGTTTTTTAAAAATCAAACAAGTTGCCTAAAAATCCCCGCCGCCCGTGTTTGTTGTATCTTCCATGATGCCCTTCGTGGTGATGGTTGCCATAGCCACCCTCATAGGACGGTGGGTTATAATTTTGATTGGAAGGATTCTGTCCGGGTGTTAACTGCTCTAACGACCTTTCAATAATCTTATCCAATTCTCCTCTATCGAGCCATACACCACGGCACTTTGGGCAATAATCAATTTCAATACCTTGCCTTTCCGTCATGATTAATGTTTCATCACAATTTGGGCATTTCATAAATCTTCGATTTAATATGATTAAATAGGTTTTATAATTTCTTTCTTTACAGCATTCGCATAAGAAGCAGGTTTCTCCTTAGCCGGTAAGCATGATGCTACACTTTAATTTTTTGAATTCTAACTGCATTTAGAATGGCTAATAATGCCACACCTACATCTGGCTAATAATGCCACACCTACATCGGCAATTACCGCTTCCCACAAATTGGCCACTCCTTCCTCACCTAAAACGAGAACAATTGTTTTTACTACCATAGCCATAATGATATTCTGCCAAACAATGTTTCTGGTAATCTTACCAATCCTAATAGCCGAAACAATTTTTGTAGGTTGGTCGTTTTGAATGACTACGTCTGCTGTTTCAATGGTGGCATCACTTCCCAAACCACCCATGGCAATACCTGCATCTGCTAAGGCCACTACCGGTGCATCATTTACACCATCACCTACAAAAGCTATATGCTTTCCTTCACTCTTTATCTTTTGCACCTTTGCTACCTTATCTTCAGGAAGCAAATCACCATAGGCTTCATCAATACCTAACTTTTTGGCTACATTATTTACCACAGCCTGTTTGTCGCCGGAAAGCATTACTGTTTTTATTTTCAGCTCGTGCATTTCTTCAATGGCTTTAGCAGCATCCTCTTTTATCTCATCGGCAATCGTTATATACCCAGCATATTGATTATCAATTGCGGTAACCACCACAGTATCTACCAGGTTTTCGAGTTCGTCAGGGTAGCTGATGTTGTACTTCTTCATTAGCTTCAAATTGCCCGCAAGTATTTCTTTGCCTTCAACAGTGCCCTTTAAACCATGTCCGGCAACTTCCTCTACATTGGTTGCCGTTGTATTACCTATAGCATCCCCTGCATAGGCAACAATTGCATTTCCTACAGGGTGGGTTGAATTTTTTTCAAGTGCAGCTGTAAGCCTTACCAGTTCTTTGTCGTCTGTTCCGTTTGGCACTACTTGCTGTACTTTAAACACACCTTTGGTAAGGGTGCCTGTTTTATCCATAACAATGGCATTTATCTTTGTCATTACATCCAAAAAATTCCCGCCTTTAAATAGAATACCATTTTTTGATGCCAGACCAATACCGCCAAAATAACCCAACGGAATAGATACTACCAATGCGCAGGGGCAACTAATAACCAGGAATACCAGCCCCCTGTATAACCATTCTCTGAATATATAAGTATCTACAAAAAAGTAAGGAACTACCACAACTGCCAATGCAAGGAAAAAAACGATAGGCGTATAAACTTTTGCAAAACGTGAAATGAACAATTGCGTTTGCGATTTCCGTGCGGTAGCATCCTGCACCATTTCCAATATCTTACTTAGCTTACTATCTTTAAATAGTGCTGTTACCTTTACTTCAGAAACAGTATTTAGGTTAATCATACCAGCTAATACCTGTTCTCCTTTATACTTTGTATCCGGTCTGCTTTCACCCGTAAGGGCAGCCGTATTAAACGATGCCTTTTCAGAAATAAGTTCACCATCAAGGGCTGCTTTTTCCCCCGGCTTTATTTGTATAGTTTCTTCTAATTGTACTTCCTTCGGATTAATGACTTCCGTATTGCCATTACGCAGCACAGTTACTTCGTCAGGTCGAATGTCAAGCAAAGCCTTGATGCTTGCTTTGGCTCTGCGCACCGCAGCGTCCTGAAACCATTCGCCAATGGTATAAAACACCATCACCGCCACACCTTCTTCATATGCTCCTATGGCGAATGCACCTATGGTAGCAACACTCATTAACACGAACTCATTAAAAATATCACCTCGTTTGGCTTTACGAAATGCCATGCGCAATACACTCCATCCGGCAAGCAAATAGGCTGTTGCGTTTACGATAAATGCTATAGTTTTGGGAAGTGTTATTTTAAAAGCATATTCCATTACCAGCAATACGGCAAGAATGAATAACGCCACCAAAAGGTTCCAATGCTCCAGCCACTGAGGTTTATCAGGCGTTACTTCCGAACCGTGATCGTGATCTTCATGGTCGTCGTGTTCATGCTCATGCTCATGCTCGTGCTCCTCGTCTTCTGAATGTATATGTTCCGGCTTTTTATCTGTAACTTTTGTTAGTTCAGCTAACCTTAAGCCTTTATCATTTTTTTGATCGTTATTATTTTTCATAAAAATGAACTAATGAATAAAATATGTTATGATACCTGTGGCAACTAATGTTATCCCGGTTATTACTCCTGCATTATGCTCCAGCGAATGCCAGTTCACTTTCAATAATCCCTTGTATGCAAATCTTACTAACAGCACCATGCCTGTTGTCGTAATTGCGAAATACATCAGCGCAATAAACCAGATAAGCCATTTAGCATGTGCTCCGGCTAATAGGAAATAAGCTTCAATTTCCAGGCAGGGTGAAAAGAACATAGCAACAACCAGTGCGGTGATAATGCTATTTTTGGATGCCTTCTTCTTAACAGTGTTATCAATATGAAAATGCTTGTGGTGATGATGGCGGTAAATAAAAATAAAGCCTAATGCTATTAAAATACATGGAGCAATTAAATGCGTAAACTGCTCGACATGAATGGATAATTCAGAGCCTAATACCCCTAAAATAACGCCTATCAAAATAGTGCTTAGCGCATGAGCAATAGCAGAGATAAGCGTTACCTTTTTTACTTCTTCAATTGTCCAGTTTTCTTTTCTGCCAATGGCAATTACCGGCAGCCAGTGATTGGGTATGACTGCATGTAATAAACTCAACAGTAAACTTCCTATAATAATGCTTATCATAATCATCTAAAGGTTAGCTCAAACACTTTCTATTGAATGACGCTTCCATCTCTAACCGTATTATATCTTAAGCTGTTCTTCAATAAATCCTTCTTCTTCGGTTTGAATGGTTGTGTGCGTTATTTTAAATTCATCCCTCATCTTTGTTTTAATAGCTGTCAGTACCTCTTTTGCACTTACATTGTCCATAACCAATATGTGCACACTCATTGCATTCATCCCCGATGTAAGTGACCAAACATGTAAATCGTGTATAGATACTACGCCGGGTATTGAATTGAGCGTTGCTTTTACATCAGCGAGGTTAATATCAGAAGGTGTGCCTTCCAATAGAACACCAACCGCATCCTTTAATAATATCCATGTTCTTGGTAAAATGAAAAGTCCAATACCTGCGGATATAATAGGATCGGCATAATACCATCCTGTAGTCAGCATGATAATGGCAGCCGCAATTACACCAATGGAAGTGAGCATGTCTGATAACACTTCAAAATAAGCTCCTTTCATGTTAAGGCTTTGTGTTGATCCTTTACGCAGGATAAGCATACCGGTAATATTTACTGCAAGACCAATGGCTGCGACAATGAGCATGTCCTTACTTGAGACTTCGGGTGGTGCTTGAAATCTTTGCCAAGCTTCGTACAAAATATAAAGCGATATGAAAATGAGAATAATAGCGTTTGCTAATGCCGCCAGAATTTCCGCTCGGTAGTATCCATAAGTACGTTTTTCTGTTGCGGAACGTTGCGTAATATTAATGGCAAATAAAGCAAGTGCAAGACCACCAACATCCGTTAACATGTGCCCTGCATCTGCAAGTAGTGCCAGGCTTTTGGTAAGAATGCCGCCGATCACCTCCGCAGCAAGGTAAGTCAGGGTTAATCCTAATACCAATTTTAATTTGCCTCTGTTTTGATAAGATGTAGATACAACTTCCATTTGAAAAACTATTTTGTGGCAATGAATATCTTCTTATCAATTGACTAATGAAATGGATTGTAACAAGGTAAATAGGGCTGAAAGCAGTATTACGCATTTCCAACAGCTAAGTCTCATACTTATTTTTTAATGATTTATGAAGTAGTAGATAAGGTATGTGCAGCTTCAGGAAGCTGCACATACCTTAACGTATTCTAGCTCACCTGAACAGTGCCGTGGTGGGCATGACAAGCATCTGCGCATTTGCGGCACTCTTCCGCACATCTTTTACAATGTTCATGCTCATGCTTTCCGCATTCGTCAGCACACTCGCGGCATATCTTTTCGCAGATAGCCAAAAACTCATGAGAAAACTGACTGTCCCTGATTAAGAGCTTTGCGCCGAGGAAGCAAACTTCCGCACAATCTCTGTCCAATTCAATGCAATGCGCCATTGGTGTTACGTCTTGTTCGTCAAGACAAGATGCTGCACAGTTTTCGCAAGCTATAGCGCAGGTTAAAAGCTGCTGAATGATGGCTTCGTGTTTGTGCCCTGAATGGTGGTGCCCGCTTTGTTGATGTTCCATTTTGTTGAATTTTTAAAGTGAGAAATAATTATTGGTTCATTTAATAAATGTAATAATGCAAAACTACCTACCAGATTGTGCAACTCAATTGCAATCATTTCTGGCAATTATTACATGTTCCCCTTGCTACTAAACTCATTTCCTCTAAGTTAAACTTACGTGGAAGCTTTATTTCAGGTATTTGAACTTTAGGCAGGCAGTACAGCTCTTTGCAATTTTTGCAATAAAAGTGGATGTGCATATCAGAATGAACTCCATTATAGCATTCATCCTGGCATAAAGCATATTTAGTTACTTCAGTACCATCTTTGATGGTATGAATGATGCCTTTCTCCTCAAATGTTGTCAGTGTTCTATAAAGTGTTACCCTGTCTGACTTCTCGAATTCAGTTTCAAGATCTCTCAGGCTAATGGCAACTTTCCGCTTTAATAAATACTCTATCACCAACAAGCGCATTGCTGTAGGCTTAATTTGCTTGGCAATAAGCATATTTTCTAATTCGTTATTCATTTTGTTCGTCTGCATATTTGTGATGTTTAATCTGCATCCTCTAAATATCTTCTTTGTTATTTGTCATTTTTTTCTTCCATCCTATGTACCATTTTTGTCGCTCCAACACGAGAAGGAAGTACAATGCTAATGCTCCGAAGATGGCAATAAGAAACAGGTCGAGACCAACAGCTACGCCGACAGCAGCAGTACACCAGATAGTGGCGGCTGTAGTTAATCCGGTAGTTGTAAGGGTATCATTACTTTTATAGATAACTCCGGCACCTAAAAAGCCAATACCTGCAATAATGCCTGCTATCACCCGCCCTCCGGATGTAGCTTCTCCAAGATGTTCAGCAATGGCAGTAAATAATGTTGAGCCGATACAGACGGCTGCATACGTTCTAATACCAGCATCTCGTTTGTACTTCTCTCTGTCGTAGCCAATAAAACCACCTAACAAAAAAGAGACTGCCAGTTTTAATACGATAATCAATTCATCACTTATACTCATTTCAACATTGTTTGCATTGGTGGGTCGGGAAGCCCTGCTGATTGTAATCGTTCTTCCATAGGGTAAGAACAAAGCAGGGTTCCGACCCATTATATTTATTCTTCCTCTTCTGTGTTATTCATTTTAGACAGCAAGTCATAAGCGCCTTTGATAACAACTTTGCTTTCCATGTTAAAACCGGAAGGTAACTGCACTCCGGTAAAACCGTTTTCAGTTACTGTTGTGCCCACTTCAATCCTTTTGAATTTTATATGCTTATCGGTTGTGGTATCCTTACCCTTTGCATTTTCCCTAACTTCTGCATTTGATTTATCTTCATCCAGAATAAAAATGTAATTTCTACCACCTGCCTGTACAACTGCCTGCTGTGGCAGAGCAGTAGTTTCCGATGCGCCAATTTCGATTATTGCATTTACAAACATGCCGGGTATAAGGGAATATGCCGGGTTCAATAATTTTCCGCTTACCTGAACTGTTCTGTCCACATCAATGTCTTTTCCAATTAAAAACACTTTCGCAATGCGTTCTACGCTATCACCAGTTGCTTTAAATCGAATTTTTTGCCCCAATTTTATCTGCGGTAAATCCTTTTCAAACACTTTTACATTTACAAAAATGTTGCTTGTATTTGCCATATCTGCAAGCACTTCATTAGGTCCTACATATTTTCCTACATTGGAATACACATGCGTTATATAGCCGCTTATAGGGGCATGAATGCTCACACGTGATGTAAAGTTTCCGGATTTTATACTGGCTGGATTAATATTGGCCAGTCTTAATTTTGACTTTAACCCCTCTACACGGGCTACCATGCTATTATATTCGCTGCTGGCTCTTTGCAAAGATTTTCGCGCCGCAATATTCTCTTTTACCAATTCTTCCTGGCGGGTCAGGTCTTGTTTTAAAAAAGATAACTGGCTGCTGCTTTCCAAATAATCCTGCTGCATTTGTAGAAATTCCGGATTTTCAATTACAGCTATCACTTCTCCCTTTCTTATATATTTACCTTCTATTACTGGTGTACTTTTAATGGTACCGCCATAAGGCGATGTAATGCTTATAAATTGGTTAGGTGGCACGTCTAAAGTGCCTGAAGCTTTTATGTAGCTACCTAAATTGGTTAGGGAAACTTTTCCCAATTTAACATTAGCATTATTGTACTGGTCTTGCGTAAATTCAACCAAATTTGGATCATGCGTTTCAGCTACAACCGCTTTTTCTTCGTCTTTTTTTGTGGTGCAGGCTGCAAACAAAATGGTTATTGCCAACAAACTTTTATACATTTTTTTATACATGATTATTTTTATTAAAAATTTATTACAGTCCTGAAATCAATTCCAGTTCTATTGCTGCCTGGTTATATTGATTAACTACTTCTATATATTGACGCCGCACATTATTGGCGTTGTTTAATGATTGCGATAATTGATAATAATCAATTTCACCTGCTTCAAACGCCCTCTGCGATGTACGTATTAGCAACTCTGCTTGTGGCAAAGCTGTATTGCGGTAATAACTGATTTGAATTTGTATCCGCCGAAGTTCCGATAGGAGCAAAGTGCCTCTTTGTGAAAGACCAAAATAAAAAGCATCTACTTCTGCCTGCCGTGTTTGCATATTTATTTCTGCCGCCCGTATTCTTGCTTTTTGTGGTTTTGCAAAAATCGGAATGCTAATTCCGGCTTCAACACCTTGAAAACGTTTGCCAACACCATATTTCTTTTGCCCTCCATCTACATCATAGGTTCCCACTAAGGATTGGTTAAAATAACCTATGCTAAAATCGGGCAGAAGCTTGCTTTTTTCCACTTTGATTTCTTTTGCAGCTACTGCTATCTGGCTGTGTAAAGCTTGCAATTGCGGATTATTGCTTAATACAGAGCTATCTAAACCTAAAGAAATAGTTTTCTCCTGCAATACGGTATCTTCAATAGCCGTAATGGTGGTATCATTCATAAACTTCCCTAATAACCTTAAGCTGGTATTAATGTATTCAGTAACCTGCTTTTGCTGGGCGATAGCTTCCTGCAATTGCGTGTTTGCATTATATTTCTCCAGGATGTTAGTTTCACCAGTTTTAAAGCGAACGTCCGCCGCTCTTAACACACGCTCATATAAGCTTATTAAACTGTCCGCCAGCCGTCTTTGCTCATTCCGGTAAAGCAATTGATAATAAACATTTTTTACCTGGTAGGCTATTTGGCTTTGATATATCTTCAGCTGAAAACGACTGGCATCAATAGAAGCATCTGCCAATTCTGACAGCCGTTTTAGATATACCGGATTTGGAATGTTCTGCGTAACCGTGATATTGTTATCATAAGGGGTAGGACTATTGTATTGACCGTAGGTAAGATTAATGTTTGTTTTGCCTATATCTCTGGCGGCTCCTTTCAACGCCTGTTGGTATTGAACGCCCAGGTTTCCAACTCTTATACTAGGATTTACACCTAATGAACTGGTTATTGCTGTTTGTAAATTTACTTTATTGCCAACAGGAGATTGCGCATAGGAAAAGGCGCTGCTACCTAATAACAAAATCAGGGTTGTTACTGCCTGAATCATTTTCATCTTTCTTTTTTTTGCGCCTATTTTCTCAAACAGTGTATAAAGCACCGGCAAAACAATAAGCGTTAAGAAGGTGGCAGTAATTAACCCCCCAATAACAACCGTAGCCAAAGGCTTTTGAACTTCTGCACCTGACCCATGTGATAACGCCATCGGTAAAAACCCTAACGAAGCAACAGTAGCGGTCATCAATACCGGTCGTAACCGGATAGCTGTCCCTGTTAAAACTATTTTATTCATATCCCGCATACCAGTCTTTTTTAATTGATTAAACTCACTTATCAGCACTATGCCGTTTAATACAGCAACACCGAATAACGCAATGAATCCAATGCCTGCAGAAATACTAAAAGGCATGCCTCTGATCCATAAAGCGAATATGCCGCCGATAGCAGACATAGGTATAGCTGTAAAAATTAATAGAGAATATTTTATCGACCCAAAGGCAAAGTAGAGTAATAAAAGGATTAAGCCCAGTGCAACGGGTACGGCGACAGATAAACGCTTATTCGCTTCTTCCAGGTTTTTAAACTGTCCTCCGTAAGTAATAAAATACCCGGTAGGCATTTTTATTTTAGCATCAATCTTTTGCTGTATTTCTTTTACCACCGAAGCAATGTCCCTGCCTCTTACATTGAAGCCTACAATAATTCTTCGCTGGGCATTTTCTCTTTGAATTTGATTAGGGCCTAACTGATAGCTTATATTTGCTACCTGCTCCAATGGGATATTTTTTCCATCTTTAGTAGTTACAAAAAGCCTTTTTACATCGTCTATACTTTGGCGTTCCGCTTCCTGTAGCCGCACCACCAAATCAAATCGTCTTTCTCCTTCAAATACGGTACCGGCAACCCCGCCTGCAAAAGCGGTATTAATGGCTTGGTTAATGTCCGAAACGTTCAATCCGTATTGAGCGATCTTATCTCTGTTCAGCTTAATAGAAATCTGCGGTAATCCGGTTAACTGTTCCAAATATAAGTCTTCCGCTCCTTCAACTGTAGGTACAATTGCTCCAATTTTCTTTGACAATTCGGTTAATACCTGCAAATCTTCGCCAAATATTTTAATACCTACATCCTGTTTAACCCCTGATAATAGTTCATTAGAGCGCAACTGAATCGGCTGAGAAAATCCGAATGTAACACCCGGAATTACAGCAAGACTTTTCTGCATCATTTCAGCAAGCTCTTCCCGGCCTTTAGCGCTAGTCCATTCTGATTTTGGTTTGAGTACAACGGTAATATCAGCTGCTTCAATAGGCATAGGATCGGTTGGAATTTCTGACGAGCCAATTTTTCCAATCACTTCTTTTACCTCCGGAAACTTTTTCATTAAAATATCGGAAGCCTGTGTTACTTTATCAATGCTTTGATTTAAGGAACTACCGGTAAGCAGC
>JBGALP010000128.1:1525-13559 GCA_044223805.1 Agriterribacter sp. | reverse complement strand
GCAATTTCTTTGTGCAAAAAGGCTGACGCTGAAACATACAGCAATAGTATAGAGGGTAAAAAATTTCATCGGCTGATTTTAATCAGCTTTTCATGGCGATATTACATCTACTGGAATTGTTATAACAGCGCAAAATACTGCTTAACAGCCCTGGCTTTTCAAGAGATACTTGAATGGGGAAGATTGGATAAAAGTGAGATGAGATTGGGATTGTAATAAACCTTGTACAAGATTATGAAAAATATCCGGCACTGTCAACCGTGAATTTACTAATTCCGGCCGGTGCACATAATTAGCCGTTAAAATGAGCGTATAAAATGGGGCAGATCGCACTCAAAACCTATTTTTGCAGCAATTAATTACGATATGATAAAAAAATCGGGAGTATATTTTTTAATGTTGATTGTATTGCTGTCTTGTAATAATGGTGATAAAACCAATCCTGATCATTCAACTGAACCAACTGCTGCCTCAACCAGTAATGTGCCACCACCAGTGCCAATCAGTTATAGCGTATTGAATATCTATCCGCATGATACTGCAGCCTTTACTCAGGGACTGATTTATTATAACAACCAGATGTATGAAGGAACGGGGCAAAAAAAAGAATCTACTTTAAGAAAGGTTGATTACAAAACCGGTGTTGTACAAAAGAAAATAGATATTGATCCGAATTTATTTGGCGAAGGCATAACCATTATGAATGATACGGTATACCAGCTTACATGGCAGGATCATTCGATATTAGTATATAATCTGAAAGATTGGAAACTCATTAAAAAGACAAATTGGCCAAACGAAGGGTGGGGTATTACAGATGATAAGAACAATCTCATCATCAGCGATGGAACAGACAAATTGTATTTTGTGCGTCCATCAGATTTTAAATTGATGAAGATCATTTCGGTTTCTAACAATCTTGGACCCGTAAATAATATTAATGAACTGGAATATATTAACGGGTATGTATATGCGAATCAGTGGGAAACAGATAATATATTGAAGATTGACCCGAATTCAGGATTTGTTGTAGGCATAATGGACTTTACAGACGCGCTTAAAAAATACGCCAACATCAATTATGATGCGCAGGCGCAGGAAGAAGGTGCAGTATTAAATGGCATTGCATGGGATGCAGCCGGAAATAAAATGTTTGTTACAGGAAAGCGGTGGCCAAAATTATTTGAAATAAAAATGAATTGATAAAGGGAAGTTTATCGTTGCATAAACTTCCCTTTGTTTTTATTTTACAGGTGTATCTTGTTTTATTTCGTCTGTAGCATGTAATATAATTTCATCCCCAGGTTTGATATCTCCAAAAATTTCCGTAAAGTTATCGGTAGTTAATCCTTCTTTGATATCTATAAATACTGCTATTCCGTTTTTTACGGCAATGATATAATGCTTTTCAGTAGATCGCACAATGGCATTGTTGGGCACCAGCAAAGATGATGCTTCTGATAAAAGAGGAATTTTTACTTCAGCGTACATGCCGGGCTTTAAAATTTGATTTTTATTTTCCACATCCACTTCCAACGCTTCTGACCGCATACTGCTTAACGCATTAGCGGAGCGACTGATGTTGGCGCTATGTGTTTGTCCTGGAATAGCATTGAAAATAAATGTTACGGGTCGCTTAAGATCAACCTTATCAACGTATGCTTCAGGTATATATACCTCCAGCCGTAATTTTTGTAATTGCTGTAAAACCAATAAGGGCTGATCTGCTTTGTTTCCGGGTCCTACCAAAGCTCCGGCTGAAATATTGCGCTGTATAATAGTACCGTTAAAAGGGGCAGTTACCGTTAAATATGCCTTGATATCATTCATGGCATTTACATTCGATTTTTCAGACATTACTACGGCTTCATCTGCTTTCATTTTTGATAATGCATTGTCAAGATCAAGCGGTGCCACAGCGCCTTCTTCTTTTGCTGCTTCTTTCAATCTTCTGTATTTTTCTTTGCTGGCAACTGCATTTTCCTGCGCCTGTGTGAATTTGGATGTAGCTACAAGAAGCTGTGATTCTATTTCAGGAGCTTCAAGCGTAAGCAGCACCTGGTTCTTTTTTACAATACTGCCCCTGTCAACCAAAACGGTTTTTACAAAACCATTTGCCTTAGCAAAAATGTTTACTTCTTCAAAAGGCCTTAACTGTCCTGGTAATTTTACATAGCTCGACAAAGGCTTTTCTTCTACCTTGCCAATTTCATATTTACTTTCTTTATCGTTTTTCTTTTTTTCTGTTGTCATATCAACAGGTGTTTGCCTGCTACCACACGAAGCCAGTATTGTAATGACGGCTGCTGAAATTGCATATATGTATTTCATATTGTACTAATTTATTGCTGATGATTGTAGTGATGTATTTTGTGGCATTAACGACGGCGACTTAAAGCCGGAGCGATGTTGCACCCAGGCAAATACTTGTGGTAATATAAAAAGTGCCGCAAGGGTTGATGCAAATAAGCCTCCCACCACAGCTCTGCCCAATGGAGCTGACTGTTCTCCTGCTTCCCCCATTCCCAATGACATTGGTATCATGCCGGCTATCATGGCAAGGCTTGTCATTAATATGGGACGCATACGAATAGAAGCACTGGTTACGGCTGCCTTTGTTGCATCTTTATAATCAGGTCTTAATTTTTCTGCATTGGTTACAATTAAAATGGCATTAGCCACCGAAACGCCTGTGGACATAATCATGCCCATATATGATTGCAGGTTAAGCGTGGAGCCGGTAAGTAATAATGCCGCCAGTGAACCGGCAATTACGGCGGGTACAGTAGACAATACCGTTAGTGACAATTTGAATGATTGATAATTGGCGGCGAGTAAAAGAAATATAACCAATATGGCAAATAACAAACCATTTTGAAGACTGAAAAAGGTTTCTGTCAGCAAGCCCGAAAGTCCCTTTATTTCAGTCACCAGCCCTTTAGGTGGTGTACCTGAATTTGCAATAGCTTTTTCAACATCCTTTGTTGCAGATGCGAGGTCATTCTTGTAAATATTAGCATTTACCGTTAAAAAACGTCTTGGTCCTGATCTGTCGTATTCACCGGGAGTGTAGGTTGTTTTGAAAGTGGCGATATCTCCAAGCACCGGGCTGTTTTTTCCTTTTATGAGCGGGATTTCTCTCAACTCGTCCATACTGTTCATGATATATTCCGGTATCTGAACCTGTATCTGGTAAGTATATGCTTTTGCTTCATCAAGCCATTGGTTTTTTTGCGTAAACCGGCTGGAAGAAGTACTTGCTGTGACCGATCTTGCAATCTCTTCCACGTTTAAGCCCAGTTGCGCGGCTTTTATCCTGTCGAGTGAAATAGTTACAACAGGAAAATTCAGCGGTTGAGCAATCTGCACATCTCGCAGGTAAGCAATTTTTTTCATGTTATTTACAATCGTTGCAGCATATTTTTTTATCTCGTCCATATCTTTTCCCGCTACTCTCACTTCAATAGGTGTTGCAGCGCCCTGGCTCATTATTTTTTCTGTCATATCTATGGGTTCAAAACTCAATCTCAGTTCAGGCATCGCATATAAAATGTTTTTACGCAATACATCCTTCAACTCGTCCATATTTATTTTGTATGCTTCATCAAGCGTTACCTGCATTACTGCTTCGTGTGTGCCGGTGTTGAAAATATACAGGTTGCTTGAACCATAGCTGCTGGGGATAATTCCAACATAGGTTGAACTTACCGCTACATGATGATCAACGGTGGTATCTATAATCTGCAATACCTTTCTTACTTTTTCTTCTGTTCGTTCAAGCCTTGTTCCATCAGGCTCTTTTATTCTCAGTTGAAACTGTCCGTTATTTAATTTAGGCATCATGTCTTTCCCTATCACCATAAAACAAGCGGCTATAGCAACAAACACCAATAATATATAACCAACTACAATGGTCTTTTTAAATGTCATCCATCTTCTTAAAATCCGCATATAGCTTAGCTTAATGCGCTCAAATAAATCATTTTTGTCAGGAGCTTTTTCTTCAGAAGCCAGATGAGAAGCTACCTGTTGCTGTTCATTGCGGTCAAGCGCTTCACCTGCATGTGCATGTAGTTTGCCATGATGATAATGCTGATACCTGTCAGCTTTAATAAGCCAATTAGATAATATAGGCACCAGCGTTTGCGCGGCAACGTAAGATATGATCATCGTAAATCCGATGGATAAAGAAAGAGGAAGAAACATTGCTCGCGGAACACCATTCATCATAAATGAAGGGGCAAACACCGCGAGAATACATAATAAGATGAGCAGGAGTGGGAAGGATATTTCCTCGCACGCATCAAGCACGGCCTGTTTTTTGTTTTTTCCCATTTCGAGATGCTGGTGTATGTTCTCAATGGTTACTGTTGCCTGGTCTACTAATATGCCGATAGCGAGTGCCAAACCACTCAATGTCATAATATTAATAGTTTGACCAGCCATACTCAAGAGCAACACACCTATCATAATTGATACAGGTATAGTAATCACTACAATAAGACTGCTTCTAAGATCTCTTAAAAAAAGCAACACCATTAACCCTGTAAGTAAAGCTCCTAATGCTCCTTCTGAAACAAGACTTTTTACTGCATTCACCACGAAAACAGATTGGTCAAATTCATAAGCTATTTTCAAATCATCAGGCAATAAACTTTTGATCTCGGGAATTTTGCTTTTTAAACTATTCACCACATCCCATGTAGAGGCATCCGCTGTTTTTACTACGGGTATATACACCGATCTCTTGCCATTGATGAGCGCATAATCAACTGTGATGTCCGTGGCATCGGCTACCCGTGCGATGTCTTTTACCAATACCGGCACGCCATTTTTTGATACTACAGGAATATCGCCAAATTCATCAACCTGCTGTACAAGCGTATTTACGGTGGTTACATACATCGTGTTATTGAGCCGGATATTACCGGATGGAGACATTACATTAAACTTTGCCAATGCATCCACTACTTCATCTGATGTGAGGTTATAGCTGCGTAGTTTATCGGGATCAACATTTACTGTAATGGTACGTGAATTTGCCCCAAAAGGTGGTGGTGCAGATAGACCAGGGATAGACGCGAACATGGGTCTAACCCTGGTTGTAGCCAGATCATAAATTTCTTTCAGACTTTTTGAATCGCTTGATAAAACTAATTGTCCTACCGGCAATGACGATGCATCGAACCTGATTACCTGCGGAGGTAAAGCCCCCGGTGGAAAAAATTTCATAACCCTGTTTACCTGTAAGGCAACCTGCGCCGAAGCTTCGGCCATGTTTGTTTTTTCGTAAAAACTTAGTTTTAATAAAGTGAGTCCCTGTATATTTTTTGCTGTTATGCTTTTAATGCCGTTTACGTAGAGGAACTGATCCTGCATGCGTGTTGAAAAAAAACCTTCCATTTGTTGTGGCGACATACCTCCATACGATTCAATCACATAAATAGTAGGAAGGTTAAGCTGCGGAAATATATCAACGGGAATTTTGAGTGTTGTTATTACAGAAAACAATAACAAGCTCATTGTAATCACAACCGTAGCTATCGGTTTTTTTAAAGCGGATGTTACTAAAGACATATGCTTGTTATTTTAAACTGTTTATAAGAAAAGACAATTGATTAGTGACGATGGCTTTTTGAAAAACTGCTTTACAGAAAAGATATTTAGCATTGGTGTAATCAGTCTCGGCGCGATATAAAACACTAAGTGCCGTGTTTAACTCAATAATATCTGTGAGCCCGTTTTTGTACAATGATAGTTTTTGCCGATAAGCCGCATTTGCCGCGGTAAGCTGTTGTGGAATTTCCTTCAACCTGCTGTCTGCAGTTGATAATTCGATGTCAGCCTGGCCGATAGAGGAAGAAAGCAAAGCCTGTTGCTCCTCTAATCTTTTTTGAACATAATTACTGCTTGCCTGCTGGGTGTGTAATTGCAGTTTACTTTTTTTGTAATCTATAATGTTAGTAGGTAATAAACGCCTAAAGGTAATTACCTCTCTCAAATCCAAAACCTTTGCCGAGGTTTCTGAAGTCGTCAGAGGAGCTCACACTTGAGCCTCTGCCCCATGCGGCCGCTTCTAAAGAAACCTTTGGCAGGTAACTTTTTTTAATTAGCATTTCTTTATTTAGACTGTTTTGATACAAGGCATTGTAAAGGTTAATAACAGGATGATTGGCCGTGTCTGCCGGCAGCATGATCATTTTTTGATAACTGTTAATGATGTGATCTTCAAAAACACTATCTGGAAAAAGATGCGTTGCAGGTATACTGCTGATATACGATAGTTGTTGTTGTACCTGCCTGAACTGATTGTTAAGCTCCAGGTAAACAAGCCGGGCTTTTGACAATTCTGCTTCTGCTATACTTGTATCAACGCCGGCTTTTATTCCACTGACAGCAAGGGAATGGATGGTGCGTTTTATTTCTGTATTTCTTAAAATATTCTGGTATTGAATATTTAGCAGATCATGCAGGCGGGTAAGCTGCAAATAATAACCAATCACATTATATTGAAGATCGTATTTAGACTGCTCAAAATGTAATTGCTCTACCTGGAGATCTGATACGGCAACTTTTTTTTGCGCTCCATACATTCCGAAATTATATATTTCCCAATCCAATGAAGCAATACCAAGATCTGTTAAAATAGTGGAGGCATTGCCGTCAACACGAACTTTTGAGTTTGATGGTACTATGCCGAATGAAAAATAGCCACCCGGCAAATTATTATTGGTTCCCAGGTCTGCCTGGTAATTGAGTTTAAAGGAAGGCAACCAGTTGTATTGTGTTGCTGTAAGCTGTGCATCTTTAATAGCAATAGCTGCTGAATCTGCTATCAGCCCGGGCGCATGGTTAAGCGCTTTTTGCAACACTTCGCTCAAGCCTGAAGTATTTTTTTCCTGTTGTGCATAAACGCCCGATACCGTACAAGCCAGCATGGTACACACCGAAATGAATCTTTTCATTACGAAGATTTGATCGTCATTTATTGATGACGGTTAGGTAAATACATCAATACGTGTATTGTGGTGATTTTAAACAAGAATAGTCGCTGCAATTGAATTGCTTAATCAACTATTTAAGCAGTTTCAGGTGGTCCTCTGAAAAGCTCGAACAGAAGGATGGTAGAAGGAAGCAGAGTTTCTCTGAATGGAGCCTTTTGCTCAATAGCTGTTACATCTATACCTACAGCCTGAGCAAGGGGAGTATGCGTGAAAAACCATTCTGTAGGATGAAATCTTTTATTGAGTCTGAAACCAACAGCGTTTTTTTCAGTTACGCTCGTTTTATTTTCAATATTAACTGTAGCTGTGCCCGCGTGAAGAGCGTGATTGCCAAAAAACCTTACGGCACTACTGGTTGAACCAATTTCGGGAGTGATGGAAAATAGTTGCGTAGCAAAGAATACCGCATACAGGCCTATAATTGCAGCCTTTATAAAGTAGTGTTGTAAAATTTTGCTCACGCGCATTGGGAAGACGTAATATTTGTTGAAACTTACTAGGGTATATATCATCAGGACTTTTTCATCCTGTATTTCTTATTTACTTTTTTGTTGTTAAAATATTTATCCAGCTCTTCAGGAGAATCTCCCACCTCAATAAGCGGAATTTCTATCAAGGCTATCTGCATAGCTTTAAGTTCATCTCTTAGCTTTTGCGTCTTGGTTAAAATTTCAGGATCCTTTTCGCCTACCAGCCCATTGCTTTGCAACAGGTAATCCAATTTTTTGATACTGCTTCTTACCAGTGTGGCTGAATTTTGTTCAGCGGTTTTGTTTGGTGCAACAGACTCTTTAACAGGAACCATGGCAACACCAACACTGGGTAATATTTTGCCGGCAGTTTTTTGCCCGTCGGTAGGCAAGGATGAAAAAACTGTTCCTCCCAATGCAGAAGCTGCAGATGTAAGATCAAAGGAGTTTCTTGTTCCCTTGGTTGAGCGAACCTGCTTATCAAGCATCATAAAAGTTGCCTTTAACTGGTTCGAATAATTTTGAATGGTCCTCTTTACATCGTTATACTCTAGTACTTTTTGGGGATAGTTGATATTTTCTTTAACGATGATTTTTATAGTGGCAGTGTCGCGGGTATTGAACTTATTCGAACCAACGAAATTTACGATCACAACTCTTTGCTTGCCTGTATCGGTTGTTTTTACAAAGCCAAACGGCGGTGACCACCTGAAATCGTCTCCACACTTTGTAATTGGTGTAGAAGGTTTGATGGGGTAGTTGCTCGTCATCAATATTTTTTCTATTGGGAAATTGCCATCTTCACACTGTACCCTGAAGCTTACGCTGTCGCCTTCATCCACGTATAGTATGCTGTTAACTGCGGGTTTTATTTTAGAGGGAATTATCTCGGTATTGTAAAAAGTAACGGTAATGAAAGTATCAATCTTATCGTTAGGATTATCCAGGTTCTGTACACCAAGCCCTATTTTATATTCCTGGTCATACTTCATCCTTCCGTTTAAAAACAATGCCCGTTCGGGTTTCAGTGTTAGTACGCCGCTATTCTTATTGATTCTTACACCGGGAGGTGATGTTTTTAAAAACCAGTAGTATTTGGTTACATCCTTATTTATAAGGAATTCGTATTGTAAAGAAGAGTCAACATTTAGCGTAATAAAGGGATCCAGGTTTCTGATGCGAAGCACACTGTCTTCCTGGCTTATTGGTTTAAAGGTAGAATCAATCTTTACCTTAACTGTGTCAACTTTCGTTTTAGAAGAATCTGTTACCTGGGATAGCACCTGGAGGGAGAAACCTATAAATAGAACAAGAATGAATGCAAACTTATTGATCAATTTTGCTGGTCTTTAAAGGGTTATGAAATTTAATACGCAAATTTAAAGCAATATGCAATACAAAACTATTTACAGGATTAGTTTATATGCGCAATTGAGTTGAATTATAACGTAATGTTAATTAAATAAAAAAGGATTGGCAATAAATGCCAACCCTTGCTCAAAACCAACCTCGCATCAACTAACATTAAATGCTCAGCATTAATTTTATTATTGTATATCAATTTGCTTGCTTACTGCCTGTGCTTCTGGTTTCTTGGGTAATAAAACTTTTAAAACCCCATCTTCATATTTACCCTGAATACCTGCTGCATCAATTTTATCTCCGAGGGTAAAACTTCTTTTAAAGCTGTTATACGAAAATTCTCTGCGTACAGTCTTATATTCATCAGATTGAGTTTCTTCTTTCTTCTCATAACTGATGGTGAGTAACCCTTCTTCAATATTAATTTTAATGTCTTCCTTTTTCAAACCGGGTGCGCTTACTTCTAAATGATAAGCATCTTTTGTTTGATGAATATTTACCGGTACATTGCTCCATTTGCTAACAGCGTTATCGCTGCCAAATGTTGACCAATCATTTAATAATTCATCAAAAAAAGAACCGTAAGTTTTTTTTACCGGAGCGCCATTTACTTTTAAGAATGTCATAGTACTTATTTTTTAGTTTTTAAATTTTTGATTTACGCATTGAGTTAATCAAATGCCATTCCATGTGCCCAAATTCAATATTTGGAAAGACAAGATTGCACATGTGTTATTATTTAACGACATTGTGTCACTCTTCCTATTTGCTTAGCGCCATATTGGCTTGTGTATTTAAGAAAGAAAGTTTTACCTAATTTTGTATCACTAAAAACATAATAAAATGTATCCCTCAGAAATTGTAATACCAATGAAGGAGGAGTTAACAGAAAATGGTTTTGAAGAATTGTTAACTCCCCAGGAAGTAGATAAAGCTTTAGAAAATAAAGGCACAACGCTGGTAATGATCAATTCCGTTTGCGGTTGCTCGGCCGGTAGCGCAAGACCAGGCGTTTTGATGGCTGTAGCAAACTCAGAAAAAAAACCTGATCATCTTACTACAAGTTTCGCAGGTTTCGATCTGGATGCTGTTCGTAAATTAAGAGAACATTTATTGCCTTATCCTCCTTCTTCGCCGGCCATTGCGTTATTTAAAGATGGTGAACTGGTTCATATTATCGAACGCCATCAAATAGAAGGAAGACCAGCGCAGTTAATTGCAAAGAATCTTATTGCAGCGTTTGACGAATATTGTAATTAATGTATTTTTTTCCATTGCAAAAATCCTGTCTTGATTGATAGGATTTTTTTATTGCTTCATGTACAATCTTTACGAGAGGGTTTTATTTTGCTTCAATCCGTATTTTTAAAGTATCATTGTAATTATAACTAATCGCGCAGCATGTATCCAAACCTATATTTTTTTCTTAAGGATGTTTTTGGTATTCAACCGTGGGCATGGACAAAATTTGTGAATTCGTTCGGTTTTTTTGTGGCTATTGCTTTTGTAGTTTCCGCGATTGTTTTAACTACTCAAATTAAAAGAAAGGAGAGAGCAGGACTACTTTTTCCAATAGAAGAAACGATTGTTGTAGGGCAGCCCGCAACTATCTCAGAGCTGATTGTAAACGCTATTTTAGGTTTTCTGGTAGGATATAAAGCACTTGGAATTTTCTTAAACAGTCAACAGATACCACCACAGGAATATATATTTTCTTCGAGTGGAAGTATTGTTGGAGGTATAGCCTTGGCAGTGTTGTTTGTTTTTTTAAAATACCGTGAAAAGAATAAACAAAAACTGGCAAAACCAGAAGAACGGAAGATACGGGTATGGCCACACGAAAGGGTGGGAGACATCACTATATTTGCTGCAATATTTGGATTTTTAGGCGCAAAGATTTTTGATAACCTGGAAAATTGGAACAGGTTTATACAAGATCCTATTGGCAATTTGTTCTCGCCAAGTGGACTTACTTTTTATGGCGGGTTAATATGCGCTACAGTAGCTATATTAATATATGCACGCAAAAAGAAATTCAGCATCAGGCATTTGGTTGATGCGGCTGCGCCTACGTTAATGTTGGCTTATGCTTTAGGAAGAATTGGTTGCCAGGTAAGTGGTGATGGCGACTGGGGAATACCCAACAGTGCTTACATCACTGATAGTAAAGGCAAAAGTGTGGAAGCTCGGCCTGGAGATTTTGAAAGAACCATTGAAGTTAATAAAACCGTATATCTGAGTGAATTTGGTACAGAGCCTGTTCCACACAAATCAGTAAAGTCCCCATCGTTTCTCCCGACCTGGATGGTTGCTTATGCCTATCCCCATAATGTAAACGAGCAAGGGGCTAAGTTGCCGGATTGTTCCGGAGATCATTGCAATGCATTACCGGTACCGGTTTTTCCAACCCCGTTTTATGAAATCATAGCATGTCTTATACTGTTTGGTGTGTTAATGTCACTTCGAAGCAGGTTTACTGTTCCAGGGCAATTGTTTGCTATCTATCTTATTTTAAATGGGTTAGAACGTTTTTTTATTGAAAAGATACGGGTAAATACAAAGTATGATATCTTTGGTTTTCACCCAACACAAGCAGAGATCATATCTTCTCTTTTAGTTATCTCAGGCATAATTCTTTTTTTCTGGGTGCCTAAACTTACCCCACCTCCAACATCAAAAGCAATCGGATAATATTTAACTTATCTAGTACTATGCATTGCCGAATATCAGCAATTTAAGCCGTTCATTGCAAAACTATGTTCTATGCATTACAAAGTACCTACTTTTGTAAGGTAATCAGCGAAAGCATAAAATATACTGCAATGAAAAAGTTACTTTACATCTTAGCCTTCATTTTTTTAAACGGGCTTTTAATACAGGCACAATCTCAAAACACGTACACCATAAAAGGATCAGTTAAAACCGACGGGAAATCGCTTGAAGCTGCTACCGTTTCCTTACTGCAAGCAAAAGATTCAAGCGTTATAAAAATAGAAGTGACTGATAAGAATGGCAATTTTGAAATTAACGCTCCGCAAAAAGGCATATACTTATTGACCATTAGTGCTGTGGGCTATGAAAAGAAATATGTTCCGGCTTTTGAAGTACTATTTTCTCCGGTTGAAGTAGGTAACATTACGTTATCAGTTGAATCGAAGAATTTAAAAGCGGTTGTAATTACTGCTCAAAAACCACTTA
>JBGALP010000128.1:0-1503 GCA_044223805.1 Agriterribacter sp. | reverse complement strand
TAAGATGGTAGTAAATGTTGATGCATCGCCTACCAATGCCGGCGCTACAGCTATGGAAGTGTTGGAAAAATCGCCTGGTATTGCTGTAGATAATGATGGCAATATCAGTCTTAAAGGAAAACCTGGTGTAATAGTAATGATGGATGGCAAGCCCACTTATTTATCCGCTGCTGATTTAGCCAATCTATTAAAAAACACACCGGCTTCCTCTATTGACCAGATAGAGATAATGGCCAACCCTTCTTCCAAATACGATGCGGCGGGTAATGCGGGTATTATTAACATTAAAACAAAAAAGAGTTTAAAGAGTGGCTTAAACGGCAGCATAACAGTTGGCGCTACTGCCGGATTGTTTTATAAAGGAAGCACCGCCTATTTACAGCCAAGATCGCAAAACAGCCTCAACTTTAATTACCGGAAAAATAAAGTAAACATCTTTGGAAGCTACAATCCGAATATCAATCTTGGAAGAAACGAGTTAAAGCTGAACAGAAAATTTTATAATCCGGATGGTACCCTTGATTCCTATGCCGATCTTAACACCACATTTAAAGGAAAAAACAAAAACCATTCTGCTAAATTGGGTGCGGATTATTTTATTGACAGCAAGAATGTTATTGGTGTAGTATTTACGGGCTTCGGCTTTTTCGGGCACCCAATGCCTTCTACTGTTTCCAGCATTTATAATCCCGATGGAACGCTTCAGTCTTCATTGTACTCAAATACAGAGAACAGCCTGGTGTTCCGTAATTACACAACCAATGTTAATTATAAGCATACATTCGACAGCACAGGAAAAGAATTGACTGTAGACCTGGATTACGTGAAGTACAACAATGTATCTGATATGTTGTTGAATACAGAGGCGCAGGATCATTTGGGTAATAAAATGGGAAATCCTGTTTTGCTGAAAGGACATCTTCCTTCTAATATTGATATCTATTCTTTTAAATCAGATTATGTTCACCCGCTAAAGAAGCATATGAAAATTGAAACAGGAATAAAGAGTAGTTGGGTAAAAAACAATAACGTGGTTGATTATACAAGACTTGATGGCGAAACCTGGATACCTGATGCAAGATCAAATCATTTTGTGTACGAAGAAAATATAAACGCGGCTTATGTGAATGTGAATAAAAAATTCAGTGATAAATGGAGTGCGCAGGTAGGTTTAAGAGCAGAAAATACCAATACCAAAGGACGACAGGTGCTTAATGACTCTTCTTTTGTGAGACATTATACCAACCTTTTTCCTACAGCCTTTATTAGCTACGGGTTGAATAAAAATAATCAACTTACCTTATCGTATAGCCGAAGAGTGAATCGCCCTGATTACGAAGATCTGAATCCTTTCACTTACTTTTTAGATAGCTTAACTTACCGCAAAGGAAATCCTTATTTGTTGCCACAGTTCACTCACAATATTGAATTAAGCAACGCATTTAAAGGCAAATACATTACTACTATCAGCTACAGCAGAACAACAGATGTGATCTCTGAAAT